>JAYTTM010000522.1:0-1612 GCA_043745055.1 Chitinophagaceae bacterium
TGCGAAATGGAGAAAGAGCAGCGTAAAATTTATGATGCCTACCGCAACAGTTACCGGGATAAAATTATGGGTACCATCGATCAGCAGGGTATCGATAAATCTCAGTTAACCATATTGCAGGGCCTTATGAAATTGCGGCAAATTTGCGACAGCCCGGCCATTTTAAACGAACAGGAAAAATTCCCCAACAACAGTATTAAACTGGATGAACTCTCCAGAGAAATTACCGAAAACATTGGCGAGCACAAGGCATTGGTGTTCTCCCAGTTTTTAGGCATGTTGGCGTTGATAAGGGCAAAGCTGCAGGAAGAAGGTATTGCCTACGAATATTTTGATGGCAGCACAAACATAGCAGATAGGCAAAAAGCCATTGATAATTTTCAGAATAACGATAACTGTAGGGTATTCCTTATCTCCTTAAAAGCGGGCGGTGTTGGCCTTAACCTTACTGCCGCAGATTATGTGTACATAGTAGATCCCTGGTGGAACCCGGCTGTAGAGCAGCAGGCCATTGACCGTACGCATCGTATCGGGCAAACAAAAAATATTTTCGCCTACCGAATGATTTGTATTGATACCATCGAAGATAAAATACTTCAATTACAAGAGCGCAAACGCAAACTGGCCAGCGAACTAATTAGTGACGATGCCAATTTTGTAAAAGCACTGAGCAAGGCAGATGTAGAATATTTGTTTAGTTAGGGCAGGGGAATTATATATTTTTCTTTCTGATTTTGTATGATGTTAACCATATTGCAGCTATGCATTCTTAAATACGCAGTGTGCTTTATTTAAAAACTCACATATGCAGGACAATCGCTTGAAGGCGCTGGAATGAGGCGCAGATTTGTGCGTTGGGCTTCCAGTGTCAAGTTTTACTAAAAGAAACAAAGATTTTTAATTGCATTTCTTTTCTTATTGGTCTTCCTCCGATACCTTCCGTTATTGAGCTGTTCCGTGAGAAACTATCGTGGCAGTAGCTTAGGAGTAGTGCAATAAATTACCATACAGGCAAAAAAGGGTTACTTTATGTTGTTGAATCGGATGGTTTTAATATTCAAAGATTAGTAACAAGGTGACATAGGGCTGGGGCTATATGTGGCAATACGTCTGTGGGAAGTACTGGTCGTCATGAAAGGGTTATCGTATTTTCTCTTGTGTCAATACAAAATTTTGTGCCTTCCAGAAAGTCAAGGCCAAGTAGCCCGTTATAGTCTGAAAAGATACCGTGAGCTAAGAAATCATAAACCTGAATTTCAAATTTTTCTTTAGTCAAACCAAGTGATGCAAACGTGTCAATTTCAAAAACTTCGGTTTCAATAATTCCGTTAGCAGTCTCGATTTCTACCGTTCCAATATTGTCTTTTAGGTCGTATCCAAGTAAATACAAAGCGTTACTATCAATAGTTGTGTTTGTAGCACCTGTGTCAAAAATCATTTTTAATTCGTACTTGTTGTCAATTTCAATATTCACAAGTATAAGTCCACTTTCAGCCTCTCTCTTAAATTTATAGCTCATTTTGTAATACGATTAAAAATGCCTGTAATTTTTCTAGTCGGTTTAAAAGTGCCGGTATAAATTAGAGTTATTTTGTCAAAGTTTGAAGTTTTG
>JAYTTM010000523.1:0-1610 GCA_043745055.1 Chitinophagaceae bacterium
ATATTTTTCAGTTTTTGAGTTATCGGATGAAGGCAATTATTGGGAAACAAAAGATGAAGCGGTATTAAAAGGGCAGTTTGCCAGGTACGATTTTCTTGTTTTCAGCGTTGCAACACCCTAGAAATTTTTCTCAATAATTTGGTATAATTCAGCCTGTTGCTCATCCATTTTCAGAAGCATTGTTTTTGTGTGTTTTGATTCCGGAAGGGTATAAGTTATTTGATACATGTTATGCGTTAATTCAGCAGCCTTCTTAACGGATAAATTTGATTTCTCTTTATAAAGTATGCGTTCAAGCTCTTTGTAAATGCAGTAGGCTGTAAAGGCAATGCAGATATGAGCTTCAATCCGGTGCCTTAACCTGTGATAGATCGGGCGGATCCGTAAATCGGTCTTTGACATTCGGAACGCTTTTTCAATATGCCAAAGGTTCCTGTAATTTTCAATGACTTGTTTATCCGGTATTTTAGTATTGGTGATGTAGCCTTTCAACCCGTCCCAGGCATTATCCTTGTTGAACTTTTCGTAATCTATTTGGATGGATATGTGGCCTTCTAATTTTAAATATTTGTTGTAGCCTTTGTTATTAATGTTTGCTTTGGTGAACTTTCCTGATTTTATTTGCTTTTCTAATCGCTGCAAACCTCGTTTTCGATTGTGTTCATCTTTGGCGGCTCTGTTGTCTGCGTAGGTTACAATAAGGCGGGTATTGGCCGCTCTTTTTATTTTTAGTGTATCACCATCGCTTAGCTTTCTATCAAGTATTTGTTGTTTGATTTTTGCAGATTCATTTTTCAATCTTGCACCAATGATATATTCATAATTCTTCTCTTCCAGTGCGGTAATATTGTCTTTAGATAATAGACCCGAGTCGGCAACAATGATGGGCTTTTCAAGATTAAATTTTGCCGCTATTTTTTCAATGAGAGGGATAAGTGTATGACCTTCATAAATATTACCTTCAAAAATATCATAGCCGATTGCATAGCCACCTAAGCCAACAAGCAAGCCTAAAAAAATTTGTGGATTTTGATGTTTGCCATCTTTGCTAAAACCTGCTTTGCGTAAATCATCTTCATCACTGGCTTCAAAATACAGGGTGGTCATATCATAAAAAACAATGCTGATTTTTCCATCCAAAACTTTAAGCGTATGGGCAAAAACAATTTGCTCTATCCGTTCTTTCAGGCGGTTATTGAGCTTATCCAAAAAACGGTAGACCGCATCTATATCAAGGGTTACACCCTGAAAACGATATAAATATTCTATTGTCTTCAATTTGCTTAAAGGAAAGGCCAGGCGTGCAATTACAAGGTGCCTGAAGAGATCTTCTTTAATCTCATTAAATCCAATGTTGTCGTATAGTTTGCCAAAAATTATTTCCGGTCCTGCTGTTCTAATACTTGCATTGCCAAGTGCTTCAAAAACCTGTTCAATAAGGGTATCACTTTCAGAAACAAATAATTTATGCTGAGTATTTAATCGTTCAATTTCCTGTTTGGCCAGCAATATAAGCTTTTGAATTTCTTGTTCATTATTGCTGCTGCCAATTGTCTTTACAACCTTGTATTTCCCTCTTTCTTTGGAAATTATTTGTACAGACGTACTGC
>JAYTTM010000524.1:0-1608 GCA_043745055.1 Chitinophagaceae bacterium
TTTACACCATGCAAAATGCAGGGACCGCAAGCCAGCAAACCACCCATAACATTAAGGCCTTCCTCACTACACATATGTGCCTCGTAAAATGCCTGCGGACCGGTATTTGGCTGGTGAGCGTTGATTAGCAAAAAAGCTTCGCCACTGGTCGTTTTAGATGGATGTATCGCAGCCGAATTACTGCCCTTTTTATTTAGCTCGGGTGCCTCCCATTCGCTGTTGGTGAAGATGCGTTTTAGGGCACCGTCAGCACCATTGAAAATAGTCAATGCCAATACCGAAGACGACACATAATCCTGAGTGGTAATGGGGAATAATTTTTTATGTAATACTTTGGCAGGATGTTGAGCAGCGTACTCATTTAACCCCTGTACATAACCACTAATTAATTTTATAAAATCGGGTGTGAGTGTATTCCATTTTTCTACCGTTACCTCCCGGCAACGGAATAATGCGTAAGCATAATCACCTGCTGCGCCTGCCTTGCCCAGTACTTTTCCCATCAAACCTTTTACTGGTAAAATCACCTGCTGCATACTTTTAAAATCATCTTCGGCTTCGGCCCAGGCAAGGCCATATGCAACTGCTGCATCTGTCTTTGCAAAAATATGTGGCACCCCGAAAGAATCTCTTACGATATCAATAGCCTGGGGATTTACAAGTGCCTGAGAAAAAATAGTATTACACAACAAGATAAATAAGGCCGAAATAAAAAAGCGTTTCATTTAAAAATTTCTTTACAGGATGATGGAAGCAAATTGAAGATTATTTTGCTGATAAAGATAGGATGTAATAGTATTGAGGCAAGCTATTGTATTAATCATTATTTTCTGAAATGCGCAGGCCAAGATTAGTAGGCAATCCATCTAAACTTATTAAGTTATTTTCTCTAACATATTCCTGTAGCCCTTCATCACCTTTGGTTTGCGCCCATTCAAAATGAATATTTCTTTCGCCTGCATAATTGTACATGGGTACAGCAAAGCCACAGGAGGTTTGCACCAAATTTATATCGGCAACAATTATTTGTCTTGTACTTGGATAGATGGTAAATGAAGGTGCATATTTTTCCCATTCTGGTGAGCCAGGTAATACCGTAAATCCTTTGCCATACAACCGCAGAATGTTGGGCGTAGCATCAAAGGAACAAAACATGATGGTGATGCGGCCATTCTCCAGAGTGTGAGCAGATGTTTCATTTCCGCTACTGATGATGTCCATGTATGCCACCTGCGTTTGTGATAAAACCCTGAAACAGTCCATTCCTTTTGGTGAAAGGTTTACCCTGCCTGCCTCACTAAGCGGTGCAGTGGCTACAAAAAACATCCGCTGATTGGCAATAAACGCTGCATGAGCAGGTTTGATAGAATCGTGAAATTTACCCATATCAATTATTTTTCAGCATAAAGATAAGGAGTAAAGAAAATAGGGAATACGTACTGTTGCAGTTTATAAAAATATCATTGTTGTCCGATTAAGTTTCTGAAACCTTGGTTGTGCCCATATCTTCTCACCACAACCCCTCTTCTATCGTACTGGAATCCATGTGCATCGTTTGACCTCACCCCCAGCCCCTCTCCAAGGGCAGAGGGGAGCTTGACACTGATA
>JAYTTM010000525.1:0-1608 GCA_043745055.1 Chitinophagaceae bacterium
TTTAATTGGTGTTGAAAATGCCAGAAACCCAAGCGCCTGCGGCGAGATGTGGGTAAACGAATTAAGGCTTACTTCTATTAATGAAGATAAAGGTTATGCTGCCATGGCAAGGATTGATATGACGCTGGCAGACTTAGGTACCATCACAGCATCTTTTTCTACCCATACCACAGGATTTGGCAACCTGGAGCAAAGAGTTAACGAACGCTTCAGGGATAACCTGGTTCAATATAATATAGCTACCAATCTTGAACTGGGAAAACTGTTGCCCAAAAGCGCCGGTATGTCCATCCCGGTTTTTGCAGGTATTTCAGAATCTATCAGCAAACCTCAATATGATCCATTTGATATGGATATAAAATTGAAAGATAAACTGGGCGCTGCTAAAACCAGTGCAAGAAAGGATTCCATCAGCCAGGCGGCAGTAGATTTTACCAGTACCAAAACACTCAATTTTACCAATGTTCATAAAAATAAAATGGGTACCGGTAAGCCCAAAATTTATGATATTTCCAATATTGATGTTAGTTATTCCTACATCAGTACCAAAAGCCATAACCCCCTAATTGAAAACAATGAAGTAACCAGGCACCGGGGAGGGCTGGGGTATAATTTTGCGCCACAGCCAAAATACATGGAGCCATTTAAAAATAGTAAGTTTTTTAAGAAACGAAAAACCCATTGGTTTGATTTGGTAAAAGATTTTAACTTTAATTTGTCCCCATCACAGCTTAGTTTCCGTACCGATATTCAACGGCAATTTGGCGCTGTAAGGCCAAGGAGTATTGGATCGGATAAATATAAAATACCGGAAACCTACGATAAGTTTTTAGTGTTGCAGAGAGATTATATTTTTAGATGGAATTTTACCCGGTCAATAAATTTTGATTTTACAGCCACAAATAATTCGAGGGTAGATGAACCCTATGGCAGGTTGGATACACCGGAAAAAAGTGATACCGTTTGGAAACGATTGATAAACGGGGGAAGAAATACACTGTATAACCATTCAGCTAATTTTTCATACACCTTGCCCACTTCCAAATTTCCATTACTGGATTGGACAACCATGAACATTAAATACCAGGCAACTTATCGTTGGATAGGGGCAAGCCGGCTTGCAATTGAACTGGGAAATATTATTGAAAACAGCCAGACAAAAGAAGCCACCGCACAATTTGATTTTACCAAATTATATAACAAACTAAAGTTTTTCAGAGCAATAGAACAGCCTCGTGACTCAAGTACAAGAGCTGCTGCAGAAACGAGGACAGATACTGTTTTCCGCTATGTAAAACGGAATGGCGTAAAGGTAAAAGAAGTAAAAAGGCTTAAGATAAAGAAGATACGGGATCCCAATTCCTTACCAGATATTGGTACGTTGGGAAGGGTATTTGGAAAATTGATCAGCAGTGTAAAACAAGCTAATATTTCTTTATCCGAAACTGGTAATACCCGCCTGCCCGGTTATGCCGACAGTACAAAGTTTGTAGGGCAAAACTGGGCCAGTATGCAGCCAGGTTTCGATTTTTTATCAGGCTATCAGCCAGATACAGCCTGGCTAAACAAAGCCGCAAGACAGAATGTAATTACAAAAAGTAGTGAGTT
>JAYTTM010000526.1:0-1607 GCA_043745055.1 Chitinophagaceae bacterium
GGATGAAGACCGGGAGGGAGAAAGTATCAGCTGGCATTTGGCAGAAGTTTTAAACCTCGATCCAAAAACAACCAAGCGGATTGTGTTTCATGAAATTACCAAACCGGCGATTCAAAAGGCAGTGCAAAATCCACGTACCATTAATATGGATTTGGTAAATGCACAACAGGCACGCCGGGTGCTTGACAGAATTGTGGGCTTTGAATTGAGCCCGGTGCTGTGGAGAAAAATTGGAATGAAAGGTGGATTAAGTGCAGGTCGTGTGCAGAGTGTGGCAGTAAAATTAATTGTAGAAAGAGAAAGAGAAATCAACCAGTTTAAACAAGTTGTCAGTTTTAAAATTGAAGCTTTATTGGCAGCTACCGATTTCAATAACAAAGTAGTAACATTTAAAGCAGAAGGAAATAAATACAATGAAGTAGCGGATGCGGAGCAATTTTTACAAAGCTGTATCGGGGCTAAATATGCGGTAAAAGATATTCAGGTTAAACCAGGCAAACGTACACCTGCTGCACCTTTCACAACATCTACCCTTCAACAGGAGGCCAGTCGTAAATTAGGCTATGGCGTAAGCAAAACTATGTTGCTGGCACAAAAATTATATGAAAGCGGTAAGATTACCTACATGCGTACCGATAGTGTGAGCCTTAGCGAAACGGCGATGGAGGACATTAAAAAAGCTATTCAAAATAATTATGGCGTTAATTATGTACAGGTAAGAAAGTATAAAAATAAAAACGAAAATGCACAGGAAGCGCATGAAGCCATCAGGCCTACCTACATGCAAAACAACAGCATTGCAGACCCGGAAACATATAAATTATATGATCTCATCTGGAAGCGTACCATCGCCAGCCAGATGGCAGATGCGGTATTGGAAAAAACCATTGCATCCATTAATATCAGCACCAACAACGCCAGCCTTACCGCCAGCGGAGAGGTTATAAAATTTGATGGCTTTTTAAAAGTATATACAGAAAGTACCGATGAAGATGAAGCCGAAAATGAAAATGAAGGCGAAAGCAGGTTACCAAATTTAGCCGTTGGTCAGCCGCTTGATTTTAAACAAATGACGGCTACAGAAAAGTTTACCAGGCCGGCTGCAAGATACACAGAAGCTTCGCTGGTAAAGAAGATGGAAGAATTGGGTATTGGCAGACCAAGTACATACGCACCAACTATTTCTACCATCATTAAAAGAACTTATGTAGAAAAGAAAGATAAGGATGGCATGAGAAGAAAATTTCGGGTGTTGGAGTTAAAAAACGATACCATCACAAAAATTACCAGCGAAGAAAATACCGGCGCAGAAAAAGCCAAACTATTTCCATCCGATTTAGGGTTGGTGGTTACAGACTTTTTAAGCCAGCATTTTACAAACGTAATGGACTATTCTTTTACGGCCAACATCGAAAAAGAATTTGATGAAATTGCCGATGGCAAACTGGTATGGAATAAAATGGTAGCCGATTTTTACAGCCCCTTTCATACCGGTGTTGAACATACTTTGGAGAATGCAGACAGGGCAGTAGGAGAGCGCACCTTAGGCACCAGTGAAGATGGCAAACCCATCATTGCCAGGATGGGTCGCTATGGTCCTATGGTAC
>JAYTTM010000527.1:0-5817 GCA_043745055.1 Chitinophagaceae bacterium
TTAAGTAGCAGTGTGGTACTTACGCCCACCCAGGAATTAGATCTTTTTGCGGGTAACCTTTATGTAAATGTCCACAGTGCAAATTTCCCCGGTGGCGAATTAAGAGGACAACTAAATGGTACCAATGCAGGGCAAGTAGAATCCTATACTGTAAACCTTCAAGGTTCGCAGCAAGTGCCCGCCAATGCATCCACAGCAACAGGTTCTGCAACAGTACTTCTGGATAAAGTAAGTAACATGGTCTTTGTAACCGGTTCTTTTAGTGGCCTGGCAGCCAATGCAAGTGCCGCACATATTCATGATGGCGCTGTCGGGGTTAACGGTCCGGTAGTTCTTTCGCTTAGTGTTACTTCCGCTACAGCAGGCACTATTAGCGGTAGTGGTATAGTTACCCCGGAGTTTGCTGTTAAAATGATAAATGGATTAAGTTATTTAAACCTGCACAATGCATCTTTCCCTGGTGGAGAAATTAGAGCACAAATTGCTAACAAAGTGTTGCCGGTAAAACTTAGTTATTTTAATGCATACAAAGAGCGCAACAAGGTTAATTTAATTTGGGAAACCAGTGTAGAGTTTAATTTAAATAACTTTGAACTAGAGCAACAAAATGAACTGGGTAATTGGGTTTTAAAAGCCACTATTGATGCGAAAGGAGGCAGCAACGCTTCAAAATACAACATTACCGATGTTCCACTGGTTACTAGCAAAAGCTTTGCTGTTTACCGGTTAAAAATGGTAGATAAAGATGGTAAATTTGATTACTCCACAATTGTAAGAATCAATGTAAAAAAATATGGTGTTGGTATTACGGTGTTTAACAATCCTGTAATAAATAATCAACTCAATTTTCTTATTACGGGTTTACAGGTTAATAGTAAAATTGCCATATCTATATTAGACATTACAGGCCGTTCTTTGATAAAAACTATGGTGCCCGCAATTGCCACTAATCAAATAGATATAAATCAATTACCGGCTGGTATTTACAAAATGATAGTTAATACAGGGGGTGAAATATTACAAGCCAGTTTTGTTAAATAGGCTTTGCAATTGGGCTGCAATTAAAAAAATGATTTATTATTTGGTAATAGAAAATATAATTTAAAGCAGTTTTAAAGTACAACAGGCAAAAAGCAAAGTGGCAGTCATTTTTAAACTGCCACTTTGCTTTTTTTAATTATCTCCTGCTGATGCTGTATGATTTTATGAAATTGGTAAACATATAAATAGTAATCCATCAAAAAATATGATAGAGCAATAATTATTATTATTTCTTTATCATTCTGCTGATATGCTAAGTTTATCGGCGAATACCCAACAGCACTGTTTCAATAAAAGCAGCAACATTTTATGTATCTACCAGTAATTACCACTTTATTCAAAAATAAAAATTGAATTTGTAGTTCCGTTTGCCTTGATTAGCTAATTGGATTACACCCAAAAAGATATGTTTATCTTACAAGCTCAATACATTCCGTTACCTTTAGCAAAACAGAGTAAAAAATTACTTTACCATCCACAACTTTATTTAGCCAATACTCTTTACATCAATTTTACAAACAGCTCAATTTTTCAAGACTTAATATGGCTAAAAATAATAAATCTGATAAGTTAATTATTGCTTCTAAGGAATTTCTTTTTAATGATGAAGAGAAAGAAAAACTGGAAGCAGAATTGATATTAGCGAACAAAGAAATAGCTTTTAAGGATGTAGAAAAAGGAAAAAGAGCAGCAGAGTTAATTATTGCCAACAAAGAACTTGCCTTTCAAGACGAAGAGAAGGAAAAAAGAGCAGCGGAATTAATAATCGCCAATAAGGAACTTGTTTTTCAGGATGAAGAGAAAGAGAAACGTGCAGCAGAGTTAATTATTGCTAACAAAGAACTAGCTTTTCAAGACGAAGAAAAAGAAAAGCGGGCTGCCGAGTTGGCTATTGCTAACAAAGAATTGGTGTTTCAAAACGAAGAAAAAGAAAAGCGGGCAGCAGAATTAGTTGTTGCAAACAATGAACTTGATTTTCAAAATGAAGAGAAGGAAAATAGAGCAGCTGATTTAATAATAGCAAATAAAGAACTTGCCTTTCAAAATGAAGAGAAAGAAAACCGGGCAGCGGAATTAATTATTGCAAACAAAGAATTGGCCTTTCAAAATGAAGAGAAGGAAAACCGGGCAGCGGAATTGATTATTGCAAACAAAGAATTGGCCTTTCAGAATGAGCAGAAGGAAATTCGTGCTGCAGAACTAATCATCGCAAACAAAGAACTTGCTTTTCAAAATGAGCAGAAAGAAATTCGTGCGGCTGAATTAATTGTTGCTAACAAAGAGCTGGCTTTTCAAAATGAAGAAAAAGAAAACCGGGCAGCAGATTTAGTTATAGCAAACAAAGAGCTGGCTTTTCAAAACGAAGAGAAGGAAAACCGTGCAGCAGATTTAGTTATCGCAAATAAGGAACTGGCTTTTCAAAATGAAGAGAAAGAAAACCGTGCGGCAGAATTAGTTATTGCAAATAAGGAACTGGCTTTTCAAAATGAAGAAAAAGAAAACCGTGCGGCAGAATTGATTATTGCAAACAAAGAACTTTTGTTTCAAAACGAAGAGAAAGAAAACCGTGCAGCAGAATTAATCGTTGCTAATAAAGAGTTGGCCTTTCAACATGGAGAGAAAGAAAATCGGGCAGCCGAATTAGTAATTGCAAATAAGGAACTTGTATTTCAAAATAAAGAGAAGGAAAACCGTGCAGCTGAATTATTTATTGCAAACAAAGAACTCATTTTTCAAAACGAAGAGAAAGAAAAAAGAGCCGAAGAGTTAATTGTAGCAAACAGGGAACTGTTGCAGGCGGAAGATTATATTCGTAAACTTAATGATGAATTAGAACATAAAGTAATTGAACGTACAGCACAATTGGAATCTGTTAATAAAGAGTTGGGCTCTTTTTCCTATTCTGTATCACACGATTTACGGGCACCTATCAGAGCCATCAATGGATATTCAAAAATTCTGGTAGAAGATTATGCAGAAAAATTTGATAATGATGGAAGAACTGTGCTTAATTCCATTATGCATAATTCAAAAAAAATGGGGGAACTCATTGATGATTTGCTTGCATTTTCCAAATTAGGAAAAAAACCAGTAACTGTTTCAGAAATCAATATGATCAATCTTGTAAAACTGGTAAGAAAAGAATTAATATTTGATGAAGGGGAAAACTTACCAGTATTTACTGTAAAATTGCTTCCTTCTGCAAAAGGAGATCAGTCCTTGATTAAACAGGTATGGATCAATCTTATTTCTAATGCTATTAAATATTCGAAATACAAAACAATCACCAATATAGAAATTGGCGCTTATGAAAAAGATAAACTGGTGGTGTATTATGTAAAAGATGAAGGTGCCGGATTTGATATGCAATATTATGATAAACTTTTTGGTGTTTTTCAACGCTTACATTCGCAGGAAGAATTTGAAGGCACAGGAATTGGCCTGGCAATTGTTCAAAAAATAGTACATCGGCATGGTGGAACTGTATGGGCAGAATCAATACTAAATGAAGGTACCTGTTTTTATTTCAGTTTACCTGCTATAAACAATTAAAGCATAAACAATGGATTACGATGAAGTTGAAATATTATTAGTTGAGGATACCAAAGATGATGCTATCCTTACTATTCGTGGACTTACAAAAAGTGGTTTTACCAACAAACTTCTTCATGTTAAAGATGGAGCAGAAGCACTTGATTTTATTTATTGCAAAGGAATGTATGTTTTAAGGAAAAGCAAGGAATATCCAAAACTGATATTGCTGGACCTTAAGATGCCAAAAGTAACGGGTATGGAGGTGCTGGAAAAAATCAAATCCGATCCGGACCTGAAATCTATCCCTGTAGTAATTCTTACCTCATCCAAAGAAGATCCGGACATAAAAAAATGCTATTCTCTGGGTGCCAATAGTTATATTGTAAAACCTGTTGATAGTGATAACTTTTTTTCTGCTATTAAAGAGATTGGATTGTATTGGATGATTATAAGTGAGCCCACACATTAATGAAAAAAATGGATGAATTCTTTCCGGAAAAGTATTAGTATCCCGAAAGAAATGAAATACAACAACAAGCAACTTTGCAATAGTTTAAATTAATGAAAGCCGATCTTAATATACTTATTCTTGAAGACGATCAGCATGATGCAGATTTGCTTAATCGTGAATTGAAAAAAGCTGGGTTGAATTATACTTCAGCAATTGTTCAGACACGGGCAGCATTTGAAGATGCGCTGCTGACTTTTAATCCTGATTTAATATTATCAGATTATTCACTGCCTTCGTTTGATGCAGTTACAGCATTCCGGATTAAACAAAATAAATTACCACACATTCCTTTTATTATTGTTTCGGGTATTATCGGAGAAGAAAATGCCGTTGAATTAATTAAGAATGGTGTTACCGATTATGCTTCCAAGGATAAATTATTTTCATTAATCCCCAAAATACAAAGGGCATTAAAGGATGCGGAGGAAAGGAAGGAAAAAAATATTATTGCCAAAAAATTAAAGATACAAGCCGAGGAATTAATTATTGCTAATAAAGAACTTATCTTCCAAAACGAAGAGAAAGAAAAGCGGGCAGCAGATTTAATCATTCTATCAGAAGCTTTAATAAATCAGAAAGAGGAATTAAGGAATGCAAACGAGGAACTCCATGAAAAAGCACTGCTTTTGCAGCAACAGGAAGATAAACTGATTAGGACAAATAATGATTTGTTACTATTAAATCAACACCTGGAAATGCGGGTTTTGGATAGAACCAGCAAACTGGAAAAGCTAAACCATGAACTTAAAGGCCTTAGTTTATCAAAAGATAAATTTCTGTCTGTAATTTCTCATGATCTGCGCAATCCTTTAACAGCACTTCTTATAGCGTCAGAACAGTTAAGCAACAACGTAAAAGAGCATGTATTTGATGAGATTCAGCCATATGCAAAAAGTATTCATCGTAGTTCTCAAAATATTCTGCAACAACTAAATGAGTTGGTTGATTGGGCTAAAAGGCAAAAAGAAAAAACTTCTTTTAACCCTGAAAAACTAAAGCTGTTTTTTGCTGTAGATCAAAGTTTTGAATTGTTAAAAGCCAATGCCAGGCAAAAAAATATAGTGCTTGATAACAATGTATCTGCTGATATTTATGTAATGGCAGATTTTTTAATGCTACGTTCTATTCTACAAAACCTGGTTACCAATGCAATTAAATTTAGCGTGGAGGGTGGATTGGTAAAAATATTTGCGCTGCAAATTGATAATATGGTGGAGGTTTGTGTTAATGATGTTGGCATTGGCATGGAGGTATCTGTTCATGAAAACCTTTTTACACAAGCCTGCTCAACAATAGAATCTGGTACAAATAACGAAAAGGGCTCAGGGCTTGGTTTAATACTTGTAAAAGATTTCGTTAGCCAACATGATGGAATTCTTCGGGTAGAAAGTGAAATTAAAAAAGGAACCAGTATTTTTTTTACTATACCGGTTTGTGAATAATAAATGTAATTATTAATTATTTAAATTTTTATGGTAATATTTCTTAGCCTTAATTTGGTAAACGAACGAAAATCTTCCTTTTTGCTACTTTTACCAATGATAGTCGGTTTATTAATGCAAATAAAGAACCTGCAACAGAAAATGAGTTTAACAAAGAAAGCAGCGATTTAATTTTGCAGCTATAAGGTATATGCAAAATCAATTGGGTAGCGGTAGTTTCTTTAAAGAATGCTATTAAATATGATTGCAGCGTTCCTTCTCTTAATAACCATGCAATTGCCAACAATT
>JAYTTM010000528.1:0-22150 GCA_043745055.1 Chitinophagaceae bacterium
TTCAGCCGTTTTCGGGCAAACAGGAGAGATTATCTTGCTATGAAAATCAACAATATTCCTTTTCCGCACATTGCCTCTATATTAAAGCCATTGATAAAACTGCGACAGTATTACAATTCAAATAGTCGCAAAATGATTGATTAGTATTTTTTATGTGATATTTTTACAAGACATGTTTAGTTTTTTTTTAAAGAAGAATAAAGAGGCTGCAATAACTCGATTGCCGTTTCAAACGGATATACACTCCCATATATTACCTGGTATTGATGATGGTTCGCCGGATATAGAAACTTCATTGAAATTAGTTCGGGGTATTTATAATCTTGGCATTCGTAAAACGATTGCCACACCGCATATAATTGCAGACATGTTCCGAAATACACCGGAAACAATTAACAAAGCCTTGCAGTTGTTGAACAAGGCCTGCAAAAAAGAAAAAATTCCAATTGAAATTACTGCTGCTGCAGAATATATGCTGGATGATTATTTTATAAAACTCCTTCGCAGTAATGCGCCCTTATTAACCATCCATAAAAATATCATTCTTACAGAACAATCTTATGCAACACCTACCAGTAACCTCAATGAGATTTCTTTCGAATTGATTACAGCAGGCTATTTGCCCATCATGGCACATCCGGAACGTTACCCTTTTTATCATGGTAAGTATGAAGCATATAGCCATTTAAAAGACATGGGTTTTTTGTTGCAGGTAAACATGTTGTCTTTAACCGGCTACTATGGCAAACCAGTGGCAAAGGCTGCCCGCTATATTTTCGACAATGACCTTGCCGATTTAGTGGGTACAGATATGCACCACGAACGTCACCTGCAAACGCTACAGCACCCCGGCAACCTTGAAATATTTAGTAGGTACCTCAGCAAACGTAACTACAATGATTTCTCCGTATTTTAACTACCATTAAATCAGGCGCATATGAGGTTGATAACTTTAAAGAAATTTTTGGTTTTATTATCCTTCCCTGTAAAATTCAATCAATACAATTTTGTGATACTTTTCTAGTAATCCTTCCTGTACAAACTCCACATCTCCGCCACTAGCCAGTACTTTTTCTATCACATCGTCCACTGCATCTTTTATAAAAAAAGCATTTTTCATTTTTTCGTCATGCTTAAAAATGATTTCTTCTTTTGCGCCCTGTTGGGCAGGGTAAGTATAATTTTTTTCAACAACTAACAATTTCCCTCTTTTTTGTGCTGCTACTTCCCATACCTCCTTTATGCCAATTGCAAGTTTTTCCTTACCCAATGCTTCCGCTATTTGTTTAATCAAATCTAATTGAATTATCTTTTTCCAGTCGGCAACATAAGGTTCCATTATTTTAAGTAAATCAGGCTCTGTGCTTTCTGTAAAATTAACAGGAATGTATTCAATAATTCGCTTGGAATTACGTGTAATTGTTTTAAAGTGCCCAATGGCATTCGCATTTCCCATTACAAGCAGCGGTATCTTATAAGAACTCAACAATAAACTCAATCCATTATCTGTATGCTTTAAAACATTATTAAAACGTGTTTCCTTTTCCTTTTTTTCATCGCTGACACTGCTAACTTTTTGGGGTAACTCATTTATATAGACAGCCAGTTTATTGGGCACATTAGAAACCAGCCGGATAATTTTATTTGTATTGCCAAGATAAATTCTTGTCCAATGATGGTTTAATGCAACCAGCAGGTATTTATGAATTTCTTTTTTACTATAAATCAAGTCACGGATTTCGAAAGATTCATCAATAAGTATTTTTTCTTCAACCGGAAGATCCAGGTAATATACTTTTTCAATTAAGGGAGAAACAAATATGGCAATACTTATTTTATGGGTGTTGTAATTCAAATCTTTAATTACCTGTCGCAATTTTTTCATGACAGGTAAAGCCTTTTCATCAGGATAATTTTCAAGTAATTCTCGTTCTATTTTCTCAAAAGCAACTTTTAACTTATATGCCAACTCTTTTTTTAAACTCATTTTTGGTTCAAAAGGCATAATCAAGGAAATACAGGGCAGGCAATGGGAAGCTTCCAGCACGGGCGCATATGTTGCTATTATTTTTTGTGGCATACACAAGCAATTTTACCCAGCAAACTTACCAGTTATAACTGGCTGTTTCTATGATTTTAGTCAGCAAATTCTTTGATGGTAAACATCGACACTATTACTATGTTACTTTTAATTTAAGCCAGCGTTATTTAGAAAAATAAACAACCAGTAAATACCAATACGCTTCGCAAAAAAAAGAGCTAGCATATATATAGCGGAAGATGGTTGAATGCTATTGCCAGTAGTTGTTATAAAGACCGGCTAATAATGATTCTATTTACGTTTTTGACGCCATTAAGCGTAACAGTTTTGGCAAGAATTTAAGGATGTAAAAAATGGAATCGGCCTTGATGTTGATAAAAGATTACAAATTGGCAGCACCGATACCATATTTTTAAGAAGGTACTACATGAAAAAAATTGAATACCGTTTGCAATTGATTGCCAATAAACTGGAACATCCTAACCTTGCTGCATTTTTAAAAGGTACTTAAAAAGTAACCAGCAAACCACTTAATTTAATTTATACCACCTACTTTGATTTTACCATCGTTGCAAATGCCGGTTCCATTGCAGAAAAAAGGTTCAGGATTGTTTTTAACCAATCACCGTTTTACTAGTTTCTGTTACAAGCGTAAAGGCAAGTTTACAATGCAAGCAAATTGATGTAGAATGCAAGGTGGAAAACCAAATTAATATCCGCCAATACGAAATGGAAAAACCTGTAAATGCCGTGTGTTTGATAGGGCTGTACCCTTGCTACAACTGGTGTAAATGGAAGTGCTGTTAGTAATAGCTGGTTAGATGTTAACCCCGCTGCGGCAGTAAATTATTACAGAATTTAAAGTGCAGATATTACTTGAACATTTAAATATTCAGCTATTGTAAAAGTTACTATTGGTAAATCAGAATCGGCAATTACAATAGTGCCCAACCTCCTAAAACGATAATTCAATGTGCCTGTAGTTTACAAGCCAGCCTAACGGAAAGTATGGAATGAAATGATTGGGCAATACTGGCCAGATAGTTTATCGTATGCAGTAAGCCCATAATGGAGGTAACAATTAGCAAACAATAAACCTGCAAGCGTTTATACCAAATGGAGCTTATCAACCGGAAATAATTGCACCAGATAAGAGCAGGCAAATACAAAAGCTCAATATTAAGCGTAGCTATTGATGAACATTCCTTTTAATTAAAGTTTATTAGTTTTTTTTAATTGATACTACCTAATGCGCCCTTAAAATGGGGCGCATTTTTTATTATAAATAGCCTCGCTTGTATTGTTTTCAAAAATCAATCCACAGCTATCGATTTTTGTTGACTAGTTTTTTGCTGCTTTTTACAGCCACCAATAAAGAAAAAAATAATTGAAAAAAATAATTTGCTTGGGTGCGTTCATTGGTGCCGGTGCAATATTTATGAGTTTAGTAATATCAATGTACTATTTATTGGCAATTATAAATACCTGCAAATGTTGGGTATTCTTTTTTTTATTAGCCATATAGCAGTTCAGAATTATTTTTTTAAAACCTTGGCTATTTTGGGCGAAAGTAAAAATTCATTAGCGAAAATTCAAATTGATTAATACTAAATCTCACTAAACTTCGTTAGTTGTAGTGTAAACTATGTGTAGTTGTTATCCTAAAGTGTAAAAGTTTTATTTTCCAACAGAAATAGAATTTGTATGTATGGAAATCATAAGAAGTGTTTAGTAATTATTAAAACAAAAAATATTTCTGGTATATCCTAAATGAAATTTTAATACTGTAAGTTTTTTTATCTATCCAATATAATCCATCAAAAACTATGAATCTCTTTAATCAGTTACAAAGCAATTACTACAAGTTCTTTTACGGGAAGAACTCAGTTAAAATACTGAAAGCAGGTGTTTTAATAATACTATGCACATTGTTTATAAATACAGTTCAGGCGCAGATAACCGCTGTGCAGACTGGTCCATGGAATGACCCTGCTACCTGGAATATTGGCGTGCCAACATCAGCAGATGATGTTATTATTGGTAAGTCTTTTACGGTAACAGTAAGTACTAATGGGCAAGCCTGTAAGTCATTGCTGGTGGGAGATGCTACTGGCAACGGTATCTTGTCATTTACTGGAACCTCCTCCTTAAATGTTACTGGCATTATTACTCTGGGTAATATTGGAACTGGATTTTCTGGAACCTTAGACTTAGGCGTATCGGGTACCAACGCGACATTAACCTGTAACTCTATTGTAGAAGATGATCCGTTAGGTAGCGGATTTTATAATACTGATTTTGGGTCGCTGATATTTACCGGATCTTTTACACTTCCGGTAAATTTATTTAACATCACAAATCTTACTATAAATGGTGGTATAGTTGTAATCCCAACTAGTGGTTTTAACCTTAATATAAGCGGAGATATCACTATTGGTTCAAGCAGTACTTTTGATCTAAGTGACAAAACCGCTAATCGAATTACCGCAGGAGGAACTTTAACCATTGGAAGCAGTGCTACAATTAAGATTGGCGGCACAGGCACTATTCCTTCAAATTATTTAACTCATGTTGTAAGCAATAATAGTACGGTAGAATTTTATGGACAATCACAATCAGTTGTTCCACTTAATTCATCGCAGAATTATGGCAATCTTATTATTTCGTCTTCTTCACCAACGGCAATTAAAACTGTTACAAATAACATCAATATCGCAGGCAACTTAGCTGTTAATTCGGGGATATTTGATTTAAATACATTCACCGCAAACAGAACTTCTATTGGCGGAACTTTAACTGTAGACAATGGTAGTACTTTAAGGATTGCTGGCAGCAATTCGCTCCCATCATCATTTAGCACCCATGTTATTGGTGCAAGCAGTACTATTGAGTATCGGGGAACATTAGCACAAAATGTGGCAGTATTAAATTCCGGACAGAAATACGGGAACTTGAGTTTGTTAAATCAGGTGAAAACACTTGCAGGCAACATTACCGTTGCAGGAACGTTGACTTTTGCCGGTACAATTAGCAGATTAGCAATTGGTAGCAATACGCTTACAGTAGAAGGATCTTTTTCAGGTATGAGTACTACAAGGAATCTTACCTGCGGATCAACGAGCAACCTGATTGTAAATGCTGCTTTAAACAGAACAGTGTTTTTTGACGCCACCACTCCCGGCACCACCAATGGTTTAAACAGCTTAACAATTAATAATGCAGGAAGCACCACTACATTGGGTAGTGATTTGATTATAAATAGCAACCTCACTTTTACAGCAGGTAAATTATCCATTGCAGCAAGAACAATTACTTTAAAAGGTAATATAGTTAACACTATACCAGGTGGTATAAAAGGAAGTACTGCCAGCAAAATAATCTTCAATAGTGCTTCTGTAAGTCCTACCTTAAGTATGGATCAAACAACACCCGGCACCACCAATGTATTAAGCACTTTGCAAATTAATAGTGGGGGTCAGGTAGTAACTATGGACAATGATTTAATCATGAATAGCACAACTACATTTACAGCTGGTAAACTGGCGATTAATGGCAATACACTTACCTTACAAGGGGCTGTAACAAATACAGCATCAGGAGGCATTAGAGGTAGTAGCACCAGCAATTTGATTATCAATGGAGCTGTTAGCCCAACCTTATCATTCGACCAAACAACACCGGGAAATACCAACGTAATAAATAATTTAACGGTTAACAGTACCGGCCAAACGGTTAGTATATCAAACCCTTTGAGGTTGCTGGGTGTTCATACCCCAACTGCTGGTATTTTAGCTTCCGCCGGTACCTATACAATTGCTTCAACAGCAGCTGGTACTGCATACATAGCGGCAGGCTCCGCAACAGGTGGATATATTACAGGCGATGTAATAGTAGAAAGATACATCCCACAAAATACCAACCGTGCCTGGCGTTTATTGGCTGCCCCAACCAATGGGCAAACAATTAAGCAATCATGGCAGGAGGGGCAGGCTGCTGGTGTAAACGGCGTAAATGGTTATGGCACCAATATCACCAGCAATTCAGCATCATGGTCTGCTGATGGTTTTGATTTTCAAACAGCCAGTAGCTCTTTGTTAACCTACAACCAGGCCAGCAACACATTGCAGGGAGTTACCAATACCAGTGCTGCAGTTAATACAGCTTCAGGCTATTTTATGTATATCCGTGGTAATAGAAGCATTACGCCGTCTTCCAGTATCAGCGCAGGCGCTGCAACTATTTTACGTACAACGGGTACGCTAAATTTGGGTAATCAAGCTGGCATTTCAATACCAGCTGATAAAGCAGCTTTAATTGGTAATCCATATGCTTGTGCATTAGATTTAAGAAATATTGTTTTGGCAGGAGGTTGCACAGGCGCCTCTTTTAATGTATGGGATCCAAAATTATTAGGTTCGTATAATTTAGGCGCTTATCAAACATTATCATTTGATGGTATTAATTTTATAGTAGTACCAGGTGGCGGCAGTTTTGGTCCATCAGGTTCTGTAAATAATTTTATAGAATCTGGTGCTGCATTTTTTACCAGAGCAGTAGCATCTTCAGGTTTAGTAACTATAAATGAATCCAGTAAAGGAACGGGCAGCAGAATGGTTTTCAAGCCAGCAGGTACATCATCTAAAGAAACCTTTATTACAAATCTTTATGCAATAAACAGCAATGCCTTTACTATGGCCGATGGAAATATGATCGTTTTTGATGCTGCCAATAATGATGCAGTTGATGGGTTTGATGCCATCAAGCGAACCAATTTTGGAGAAAACCTCAGCATTTTAAAAAATGGAATAAACCTGGTTATTGAAAAAAGATCTCCAATAACTGCAGCTGATACACTCTTTTTCAGAATGTACCACATGAAAAAAATTGATTACCGGTTACAATTGGTTGCCAATAACCTGCAGCAACCTAATTTAGCGGCTTTTTTAGAAGATACTTATCTTGCTACCAGCAAAGCAATTAATTTAAACGACACTACTTACCTTGATTTTACCATTGATGCAAATGTTGGTTCCATTGCAGAAAAAAGGTTCAGGATTGTTTTTAAACCATTTACCGTATTACCGGTTTCCGTTACTAACCTGAAGGCAACTTTACAAAGCAAGCAAATTGTAGTAGAATGGAAGGTAGAAAATCAAATTAATATCCGTCAATACGAAGTAGAGAAATCTGTTGATGGACGTGTGTTTGTTAAGGCTGCAACCCTTGCTGCAACTGGAGTAAATGGTAGTGCGGTTAGTTATAGCTGGTTAGATGTTCATCCTGCTGCTACAGTAAATTACTACAGAATTAAAAATGCTGAAGTTAATGGAACCTTTAAATATTCAGCTATTGCAAAAGTTGCTATTGGTAAATCAATACCTGCAATTACAGTAGTGCCCAACCTGATAGATGGTAATTCAATGAACCTGCAGTTTACAAGCCAGCCTAAAGGCAAGTACGCAATGAGATTATTGAGTAATAGTGGCCAGGCAGTTCTTAGTATGCAGCAAACACACAATGGTGGTAATGATTTGCAAACAGTAAACTTTCCAGCTTCTACACCAAATGGAGCTTATCAACTGGAAATAGTTGCACCTGACAACAGCAGACAATTGCAAAAGCTGATAATTCGGCGTAACAAATAATAAACAGAAAAACGCACCTGCCACTTAAAATTTAATAATTCATTTTAAGTTGATACAAATAATGCGCCTCTATTGGAGGCGTTTTTTTTTGTATATACAGCCTCGCTTACTTTTCATTAAAAATTTACTCCCCAACATCGGCTTAAGGTGACTAACTTTTTTTGTTGCTGCTAATTACAAACTCCATTTAAGAAAAAATAATCGATAATTCAATTTGCCAACAGGTATTAATTTGAGTAAATACAGTATTTATAGTTGTAACAACCATTTACTTTTTACTAATTATTGATAATAAAAGATGTGCCCTTATTTTTTTTGAATCCCCCCTTAAGGTTCTAAATTTTTTGCTGAATACTCCAACTATTTTAGGGCACCCGGTAACATTTTATTAGCCCAAATACAAATTGGTTAATACTAAATTTCATTAAACTTCGTTAGTTACAAAGCTAATTATGTGTAGTTATTATACTACAGTATATAAGATTTATATGCAACAGATATAGAAATTGTAGGTCATCAAATCATATTACCTGTTAAGTAATTATAAAAAAAAATATTTCTGGATTTTATGTGATTCTTAATATTGTAAATTTTTATCTATCCAATATAATTTAAAAAAACTTGAGACAATTAATCCAAACCAGCCGAATAAATCAACGCCATTTTAACTTTCCTCTGATTATTTGCCCTGTTTAAATTTCTAAATAAAATATCAATCCTGATTTACCCTCTACCTGCACCTGGTACAAAAAATAAAAAAATATTTTATGAGAAGCATTTACTCAACTGAAATGAAAAGTACATTATTGAAATATCTTTTTTCAGTAGGAATAAAAAGTTTAAAAGAAGAATCATTTAAAAGTGGTTTACTGTTAATGAATACGGATAACACCTCTTTTCCGGGAAAGGGTTGTTTACAAAGCATATTCAATTTTATTGGCAAACCTATAATAATCGCTTGCTTAATTTTTACTATCGAAAAAGCAAATGGACAGGTTACAACAAATACAGCCACTTTAGGCACTAATATTTCTGCTGATAAAGCAGCTAATTCCATCAGTCCTGCTGGTGGAACTTTTACTACATTAGGTAACATAACTATTAGGGAAGGCATTGGTGTTGCTAACAGCGGAAATATTGCAACGACTGTTACCCAGATTGTTCTAAATGCACCCATTGGCTGGAACTTTAAAACTAGTGGAGTAACGGCAGCAGCCACCGGTGGTGATATCGTAACTGGTACCATCACTTATACTTCAAAAGCCATAACTATTCCTATAACAGTTAGCAGTACAACCAACAGAGATTTATTAACTATCTCAGGCGTAAGCGTTAAGGCTTCAATCGGATCAACATTACCTGGCAATGGCAACATTACCCCTACATTTACAGGAACCATTTCCGGATTGTTGACTACCACAAACCTTGGCTCACTTGCTCAGATTGCAGGCACTGTAAGTAAACTGGCGTTTTCAACCCAACCCGGAAGTGTTGCATATGGTTCGTTAATCACTACACTTCCGGTTGTTGTTTCAAAGGATCAGTTTAATAATAATAGTAGAGTTGGATTGGGAGCAACTGTAAATGTTACTGTGGTAATTGCATCAGGTACAGGTTCTTTAACTGGAAATACATCAGTGAATATTGGTACAGCCGGCGGTAATGGAACTGCCACTTTTTCAACACTTAAAACCACAACAATAGGCGCCAAAACAATTTCTGCAACTGCCCCTGGCTTAACAGTTGCTAACAGTAAATCTTTTACTATTTCTGCAACTTCGCTAACACTTACAGCTACAAGTACTGGCAAAATTTACGGCACTGCATTGACAGCAGCAACTGGTTCAGGTTTTTCTCGTACCAGTGGAACTTATGCAACTGGCGAAAGTGCAACGAGTGTAAAGCTTACTCCCAATGCAGCAGGTTTGTCTGCATCTACAGCAGCAGGTTTAGCTTATACAATTACACCTTCATTGGCAACAGGTACCGGAGGGTTTTTAGCCAGTAACTATAATATTACCTATGTACCATTTAAAGGTATAGTTACAAAAAAAGCCTTGACAGTAACAGCAACTGGTCCTTCAAAAACCTATGGCACCGCCTTAACTGCAGGAACAAGCAATACCAATTTTACGGCTGTTGTAACAGGCGTAGGTAGCGAAACATTAACGACTGTAACCCTTACGCCCAATGCGTTTGGCTTATCTGCTACCAGAGCTGCAGGTTTATCATATGTAGTTAAACCTTCATTGGCAACTGGTACCGGAGGATTTTTAGCCAGTAACTACAACATTACTTATGTACCATTTAAAGGGACTGTAACAGCGAAAGCTTTAACAGTAACAGCAACCGGGCCATTAAAAGTCTATGGTACTGCATTAACTGCGGGAACAAGCATTTCCAATTTTACAGCTGGTGCAACAGGCGTAGGTATTCAAACTGTAACGGGTGTAACTCTTACACCTAATGCAGCAGGTTTGTCTGCAACAACTTCCGCCGGTGTAGTTTATAAAGTTACCCCTTCATTGGCAACAGGTGCAGGGGGATTTTTAGCCAGTAATTACAATATCACTTATTTACCATTTAATGGTACAGTAACTGCGAAAGCCTTAACAGTAAAAGCAACCGGACCTTTAAAAGCCTACGGCGTTGCATTATCAACAGTAACAAGCAGTACCAATTTTACAGCCGCAGCAACAGGCGTAGGCACAGAAACAGTAACTAGTGTAATCCTTACACCGAATGCAGCAGGCATTTCTGTTACAACAGCAGCAGGTGCAGCTTATGTAGTTACCCCTTCATTGGCAACAGGTACCGGAGGATTTTTAGGCAGTAACTACAATATTACTTATATACCTTTTAATGGGACTGTAACCGTTGCCTCCTTAACCATTACAGCCAATAACCATTCAAAATGTGTCGGTACCAACTTTACATTTGCTGGTTCAGAGTTTACTACAACTGGTTTGCAAAATAGTGAAAGTGTTGGTTCTGTTACACTAACAAGTTCAGGTGCTGCATTAGGTGCAGCAGTTAATACCTATTCTATTGTACCGTCGGCATCAACAGGCGGCACATTCATTTCTTCTAATTATATCATTACTTATTCAAATGGAACTTTAACAGTAAATCCAACTCCAGCCACACCCAATATTTCCGGAACTCCAACATTCTGTACAGGCGGTTCAACCACATTAACATCATCAGCAGGTGCAGGAAACCAATGGTATAAAGATGCTGTAATAATAGGTACTGAATCAGGCACAACATTATCAGTAACAACCGCTGGTAATTATACTGTAGTGGTTACATTAGTAACATGTCCTTCATTAGTATCAACAGCCACAGTTGTTACCATCACCCCCAATCAATGGATAAGTACTGGTATTACAGGGCAAAGCCGTAACTGGAACAACGGATTAAACTGGAGTTGTGGTACTCCACCTGCTGCTGGCAGCAATATAATTATTGCAGCCGGTGCTACTTTATTCCCTCAGTTGCCTTATGGCGTAAATCCGGTACTGAATGATTTAACGCTTCCGGCTGGTAAAACTTTTGATATTGCCGGGCAAACATTAACTATTAATGGAGCGGTAACAGGCCTAGGCACAATCACTGGTTCTGATACCTCCAACCTGGTTATTGCTGGAGCAGCTGGCACCTTAAACTTTACACAAACAGGCACCGGCAGTTACCTTAAAAACTTTACACTCAACACTGGCGCAACTGCCAATTTAGGCAACTCATTAAATATTACCGGGGGTATTGCAGCTAATACAGAAGGTAAGCTTACGGTAACAGGTAGTGCTGTATTAAAAACGGGTGGTTTTTTAACCATTAAGTCAAATATATTTGGCACAGCAATTATTGGTGCTAACACTAGTGGAGCGAATTATATTATAGGTAATGCAACAGTAGAAAGATACATCCCACAAAATACAAACCGTGCCTGGCGTTTGCTGGCTGCCCCAACCAACGGGCAAACAATTAAGCAATCATGGCAGGAGGGGCAGGCTGCTGGAGTAAATGGGCTTAATGGTTATGGCACCAATATAACCAGTAGTTCAGCATCATGGTCTGGTGATGGTTTTGATTTTAAAACAAACAGTAGTTCTTTGTTAACTTACAACCAGGCCAGCAACGCATTACTTGGCGTAGCTAAAACCAATGCTGCAGTTAATGCAGCTTCGGGGTATTTTATGTATATCCGTGGCAGCAGAAGTATTACGCCATCTTCCAGTTCAAGCGCAGGTGCTGCAACTACTTTACGTACAACCGGCACACTAAATTTGGGTAATCAAACTGCCATTTTAATTCCTGCCGATAAATCCGCTTTAATTGGTAATCCATATGCCTGTGCGTTGGATATAAGAAATATTATTTTGGCAGGAGGATGCACTGGGGCTTCTTTTAATGTGTGGGATCCTAAATTATTAGGTTCTTATAATTTAGGCGCTTACCAGACATTATCATTTGATGGTTCTAATTTTATAGTAGTACCCGGTGGTGGCAGTTTTGGTCCATCTGGTTCCGTAAATAATTATATTGAATCTGGTGCTGCATTTTTTACAAGAGCAGTTGCATCTTCAGGTACAGTCTCTATAAATGAAGGTAGCAAAGGAACTGGCAGCAGGATGGTTTTCAGACCCTCTGATATTTCAACTAAAAAAACTTTAATAACAAACCTGTATGCAAAAAATAGCAATGCCTATACTATGGCCGATGGAAATATGATCGTTTTTGATCCAGCCAATAATGATGCAATAGATGGATTTGATGCTATAAAGAGAACCAACTTTGGAGAGAACTTCAGCGTTTTAAAAAATGGTACAAACCTGGTTATTGAAAAAAGATCATTAATCACTGCTGGTGATACAATTTCTTTTAGGATGTACAATCTGAAAAAACTTGATTATCGTTTACAATTTGTTGGCGCTAACCTGCAACAACCCAATATGGCTGCATTTTTAGAAGACACTTATTTTGGTATCAGCAAAGCAATTAATTTAAGCGATACTACTTACCAAGATTTTACCGTAGATACAAATGCTGGTTCAATAGCACAAAACAGGTTCCGGATAGTATTCAGATCAATCAATGTATTGCCAGTTTCCTTTAATAACCTCAAAGCAACTGTACAAAATAAACAAATTGCTGTTGAATGGATAGTTGATAATCAAATCAATATTCGTCAATATGAAGTTGAAAAATCAGCTAACAGCCGTGATTTTGTAAAGGCTGCTACAGAAATTTCAACAGGTATAAATGGAAATACGGTTACCTATAATTGGGTTGATTTAAATCCTTCAATTGCTGTTAATTATTACAGGATAAAGAGTGTGGATGCAAATGGAACATTTAAATACTCTGGCGTTGTGAAAGCTGAAATAAGAAAAACAGGTACATCAATTACAGTTACCCCCAATTTAATTACAGGAAATACAATGAACATTAAGTTTACCGGACAAATGAAGGGTAAATTTACATTAAGGTTGCTGAACAATAGTGGCCAGCTTGTTTATAGCTCACAGAAGACACACACTGGCGGAAATAATTTGCAAAGCATAAACCTGCCATCTTCTATCCCAACAGGTTCCTACCAGTTAGAAATATTTGCACCAGACAATAACAGGCAAATACAAAAAATAATGATACAGCGAAATAACTAATTATCTTTCACCTAAAACATTTAAACAAGTAAATAAAGAATCCTTATACAACCCAATGCGCCTTTAAACAGGTGCATTTTTTTGTTTCAAAAATTAATTTTAAAAAATATTGTTAATCTTTTTTAAGTTAATATTGTAAATCTTTAAACAAAAGCCTATTTTGTTCAAAGATTTACAATTCAATAAGCCTAAAACCTTTTATCATGAGCATTAGAAAATTGCTGACTGCTGGCACAATAGGTGGAATTCTTTTCTTTTTATTCGGTTGGGTAGTATATGGTATTCTTTTAAAAGATTACTTTTTTAAACATTCCGGTGCTGCAGGTCATTTAGAACGTATTGATATTGAAATGACAACTGTATTTCTGGGAAGTCTGCTACAAGGGTATATATATGCATATGTTTTTACAAAGGCAAATGTGGAGTCTTTAAAGGCTGGATTGATAACAGGTGGTATCCTTGGCTTTTTAATGATAAGTGCTTTTGATTGTATGATGTACGGTACAACGCTGATATTAAGTAAACATAGCCTGGTCGCTGATATCCTGGCATCAACTTCTATTGCTATTGTAGTTGGTGCCATTATAGGCTGGGTATTGTATAAAATAAAAAAATAAATATTGTATTTATAAAACTTGCGATTGCTTGTTCCTTTAATGAGGGCTGCCTGAAAAGGGAGCCTTTTTTATGTTATTAGCTGTATTTTACAAACAGAAATACTGTATAAAATTGAACAATGCATTTTTATGCAATGCAACTTTTGTTAAACATAATTTGCCATTTTCTACAATAATCTTAGCAAAATTTCAACGAAGCATTGCATTTTCTAGATGTATAGGATGAATAATGTATCTTTACCTTACTATTTAAAAAATAAACAACAGTAAAATAAATTGTTATTTTGGTAGGATTGTTCTTTCTATAATTATTTTCGCCATGCAGGTATGCATGGCTTTGCTATTAACTTTCAGGAGATAATGTCAATAAATCGAACCGGAAATTTATTCACAAATATACCATCAGAATTATAATAAATATTTTATGAGTGAAACACAAACGCAACAAATGAAAAACCTTATGCAGGAAAAATGGAATAAGCGTCCATTAATTATCAGTGGCCCATGTAGTGCCGAAACAGAAGAACAAATGCTGGAAACAGCAACAAGACTTGCTAAAACCGGAAAAATAGATATGTTACGTGCTGGTATCTGGAAACCACGTACCAAGCCAGGATTGTTTGAAGGAATTGGTACAAAAGGCTTGCCCTGGTTGTTGCAGGCAAAAAAAATTACTGGCTTACCTACTACGGTAGAAGTAGCCACTGCCAAGCATGTGGAAGATGCACTGAGTTTTGATGTAGATATGCTTTGGATAGGTGCCCGAACTACTGTTAATCCTTTCAGTGTTCAGGAAGTAGCCGATGCATTGCGTGGTGTAGATATACCTGTATTGATAAAAAACCCTATTAATCCCGATCTGGAACTGTGGACAGGTGCTATTGAGCGTATTCAAAAAGCGGGTATTAAACAAGTAGGAATGATACATCGTGGATTTAGCAATTATGGTAATACCGAATTCCGCAATGCACCTATGTGGCATTTACCTATTGAAATGAAACGAAGGTTTCCGGAAATGATACTTATCTGTGATCCCTCTCATATCTGCGGCAACAGGCACATGTTGCAATCAGTAGCGCAAAAAAGTATTGACCTTGATTTTGATGGCGTAATGATTGAGAGCCATGTAGATCCGGATAATGCCTGGAGCGATGCCAAACAACAAATAACACCTGAACGTTTAGCTGAATTACTAGATGGCCTTATATGGAGAAGTGAAACATCAGATAAGCAGGAATTTATAACAGCTTTGGCTACCCTAAGAGAGCAAATCAATCACGTAGATGATGAATTGCTCTCATTAATTGGACAGCGTATGAAGATTGCTGATAAAATAGGCGAGTACAAAAGGGAAAATAATATTACTATCCTTCAAACAAACCGGTGGAATGACATACTGGAAAAAGCATTTAAAAAAGGTGAAAAATTAGGCCTTAGCCAGGAATTTATAACCAAATATTTTGATGCTGTACATTTGGAAAGTATCAATCACCAAAACAAGGTGATGAATAGTTAAAACATTACCCAATCTGCCTAAATCCCCCGAAGGGATAAGAAGATGTTATTAATATTTGGTGTGAACTTATTTATTTAAAGCGTGGCAATAAAAACAATTTCCCATACATTTTCAGAAAAAACCGTTAATTATTATTTTGATGCTGCATGTGCCGATTTGGAAGCCATCATTTCAAAAGACAGGACAATCCTAGTAACAGATGAAAATGTATTTGCAGCTCAACCAGCCATTTTTACGGGATGGAGAACAATCATAATTAAGGCAGGTGAACAGTTCAAGCAGCAGGCAGCTGTTGATTTTATTATTGGGCAGTTAATTGAAATGCAGGCAGACAGAAATACTTTTATTGTAGGTGTAGGTGGAGGTGTAGTTACTGATATTACAGGTTATGCGGCGAGTGTATATATGAGGGGATTGAAATTTGGATTTGTTCCAACCACTATTTTAGCCATGGTAGATGCTGCCATCGGTGGTAAAAATGGGGTTGATGTTGGACCTTACAAAAATTTAGTGGGGCTAATAAAGCAACCTGATTTTTTATTGTTTGATTACTCACTTTTACAAACACTTCCACAAGAACAATGGGTTAATGGGTTTGCCGAAATAATCAAACATGCCTGTATTAAGGATGCTGCTTTATTTAAATTATTGGAACAAAACGAACTTGCTGCATTTCAATCAGATGCAATACTGCTATCCAATTTAATTGAAAGAAATGTACAGATAAAAACTACAGTAGTTTTATCGGATGAATTTGAAAAAGGGGAGCGGAAGTTGCTCAATTTTGGTCACACACTTGGACATGCAATTGAAAATACCTATCAGTTATTACATGGTCATGCAGTAAGCATTGGAATGGTGGCAGCCTGTAATATTTCTGAAGAAATCAACCAGTTTGATTCAGCTGAAAAAGCACGCTTGATAAAGCTGATAGCAAAATATCATTTAACAACCGGCTTAGCTATCGACAAGGATAAAATCTGGAAATTACTCACCTTGGATAAGAAAAGGGTGAGTAACGAAATGAGTTTTATACTCCTGAATAAAATTGGCGAGGGGGTGATATATCGAATCCCTATGGTTCAATTAGAAGATTTAATTAGTAACAGCCTCCTTAACTCCTCAAAAGGAGAGGGTTTAAAAGCATAAAAAATCATAGTTCATTTATGATAGTGAGCATAACTCCATCAAAAGTTTCAGGAAACATACATGCACCTACATCAAAAAGCTCCATGCAACGGGCATGTGCAGCCGCGTTACTAAATCCTGGAGAAACTATAATACACAATCCCGGCAAAAGCAATGATGACCTTGCAGCAATAGAAATAATTAAAAATTTAGGTGCTGAAATAACAGAAAATTCCAACGGTAGTTTAACGATAAAGGGTAGCAAATTGTTGGGTTCTCAAGCCTCCCCTTTGGAAGGAGACGTAGCGAGTGCAGTATCTTTAAATTGCGGCGAAAGCGGCTTGGGAATTCGTATGTTTACACCATTAGCAGCATTAAGCGGCAACGAAATTATCATCAACGGCAGTGGTAGTTTATTAACCCGGCCAATGGATTTTTTTGATGAAATTTTCCCTCAATTAGGAATCAGCATTCAATCGAACGAGGGTAAACTTCCTATTAAGATTAAAGGACCGCTGCAGCCAAAAAATATTACCATCGATGGATCACTGAGCTCGCAATTTTTAACTGGGTTGTTGATGGCTTATGGAAAGGCAGCAACAGAGCCGGTAACCATTACAGTAAAAGATCTAAAGAGTAAACCATACATCGACCTTACACTTCAGGTGATGAAACAATTTGGCTACTATGTAGTGAATAATAACTACGAGTCATTTCTTATCAACCCCGTCAACTTATCAACTTCCCAACCTGTGAACTACAAAGTAGAAGGCGATTGGAGTGGAGGTGCTTTTTTATTGGTAGCAGGTGCAATTAGTGGAAATATTTTGGTAACGGGATTGGATGTGTTTTCAACACAGGCAGATAAGGCGATTTTGAAAGCACTTATGGATTGTGGTTGCACTTTATCTATCGAAGAGAAGCAGCTTGCCATTTCACTTCCTGCAGCTGGCGTTGAAGGCTTAAAAGCTTTTCATTTTAATGCAACTGATTGTCCGGATTTGTTTCCTCCATTGGTAGCATTGGCAGCATATTGCAATGGCACCACAACTATTGAGGGCGTTAATCGTTTGGCACATAAAGAAAGTAACAGAGGTTTAACATTACAGGAAGAATTTGGTAAGATGGGCGTTCATATTACTTTACAGGATGATTTAATGTTGGTAGAAGGAGGGGTGGTTGTTAATGGTGCAGTTGTTCATTCCCATCACGACCATCGCATTGCAATGGCTTGTGCGGTGGCAGGTTTAGCTGCAAAAGGAATTACAACTATTGAAGATGCAGACGCCATCAATAAATCGTATCCTGCTTTTTTTGATGACCTTAAAAAATTAGGATCTTCCGTTTTAAAGAAAAAATAATCAGTTAATATAATAATCATTTTAAAGTGAATAGTTTCGGTCGCATTTTTAAAGTATCCATTTTTGGGGAATCGCATGGTAATTGCGTAGGCATTAATATCGACGGCTGTCCTGCGGGGCTGCCATTAAGTGTGGATGATTTTACCACCGACATTGAAAGAAGAAAAGCTGGTGCCAAGGGTACTACACCAAGAAAGGAAGATGATATTCCCAAAATAATGAATGGTGTTTTTAATGGTAAAACCACCGGCGCTCCTATCACTATATTATTCGACAACAACAATACAAGAAGTACCGATTACGAAAAGCAACGTGCCGTGCCAAGGCCTGGTCATGCAGATTTTGTTGCAACCAAAAAATTTGGAGGCTTTGAAGATTTTAGAGGTGGCGGGCATTTTAGCGGACGATTAACTGTTTGCCTTGTGGCAGCAGGCGTTGTGGCCAAAAAATTATTGAACAATATAAATGTAGTAGCAACCATCCTGGAGATAGGTGGCGAAGCTGATATTGAAAAAGGATTACAAAATGCCATTGATTCAAAAGATACCATTGGCGGTATTGTTGAATGCCGTACAACCGGCTTGCCCATTGGATTGGGAGAGCCCTTTTTTGATTCTGCTGAATCGTTGCTGAGCCATGCGGTTTTTGCAATACCTGCTGTAAAAGGGATTGAATTTGGTGCCGGCTTTGCGGCTGCAAAAATGTATGGCAGTAAACACAACGACTGGATTGAAAATGCTGATGGCACCACTACAACCAACCACAGCGGCGGTATTGTTGGCGGCATTACAAATGGTAACGACCTGTTGTTCCGGATTGCCATAAAGCCAACTTCCTCTACACCCAAAGAACAACAAACATTGAATATAGAAACGGGCGAAGTAGAAGCCTTTTCCGTAAAAGGCCGACATGATTTGTGTATTGCTTTAAGGGTACCTGTTGTACTGGAAGCCGTTACTGCATTTGTATTGGCAGATTTGCTGATGCTGGAACAAAGGATTGGAAGGGTAGTGGTTGGGTAATGATTTAAGTGGATTACTACAATAAGTGATTTACTTGTAAACTCATTATCAAATAAAATGCCTCCCGGGATTCTGATTTGTTATTTCGTATCGAATCTGTATGCTTCCTTTATTAATAATATGCTTTCAATTTTAGTTATAGGATGCTGATGGATTATTTTTATTCCATCTTCCATAATCTTTATATCATATTATATTTTCCCTTGTGATTGTTTTCAAAAAAAGCTCAATTGAAATTATTAGTTGAACGGAGCGTCGCCACTGAAGCTCAATCAGCGTACTTTTGCAGGTAACAAAAAAAATATTGTAACCGAATGAAATTTTTTCCTGAATCGGCCCTGCACCAATTAGAATACGAAAAGGTGAAAACAATACTGGCAGAGTATTGTACCACTGCCTATGCCGTAAACAAAGCGTCAAACCTTCGCATTCATACCAAAATAAATTTTATTCAAACGGAATTGCAGCAGACCAATGAATTTAAATTACTGCTTCAATCTGCCCAATACTTTCCCAACGATTTTGCGGTTAATCTTCAAAAAGATTTTAAGTTATTATCCATACCCGGCGCTATGTTGGGAGGCGAACAGTTTTTGCTTATTCATAAACTGACTACAAATACCAGCAACATTTTTCGCTGGTTTGATAATGAAAGAAGAATTGCCTATTCGGCATTGACTAAAGTAATCAGTGATTCTTACTATGAAAAAACCATCATCGAAATGATAGATGTGGTAGTGGATGAAACCGGCAATGTAAAAGACAATGCAAGCGAAGAACTGATGCGGATAAGGATGGCCCTGTATAAAAAAAGAAATGAACTGAGACGCATTTTCGACCGCATTGTAAGCAAGCTAAATAAGCTGGGCTACCTGGCAGACATTGAAGAGAGTTTTATGAACGGCAGGCGTGTATTGGCCGTATATGCTGAACAAAAACGAATGATAAAAGGGATTTTACATTCTGAAAGTGACAGCCGTAAAACATCTTTTATAGAACCGGAAGAAACGACAGAGCTGAACAACGATATTTTTTCGCTGGAGAATGAAGAAAGCAGGGAAGTGTACCGGGTGTTTAAAGCATTGACCAACCAGGTAAGTGTGTATGCTCCATTACTACAGAGTTACCTTGCCATTAACGGCGAATTTGATTTTATAAAAGCCAAAGCCAGATGGGCTGTTGAAATGGGCGGCAATTATCCTGCAATTTTTGATAAGGCGCATGTTAATTTAATACAGGCCTATCATCCGTTGTTGCTGATGTACAACAAAAGAAATAACAAACCTACAATACCGGTAACCGTTAGACTGGATGACAAGAACAGAATTCTTGTTATTAGTGGTCCAAATGCGGGTGGTAAAACGGTTACCCTTAAAACGGTTGGTTTGTTACAATTGATGGTACAAAGTGGTTTACTGATACCCGTGCATCCAGATAGCGAGCTGGGGATTTTTAAACAAATAATGATTCATATTGGTGATACGCAGAGCCTGGAATTTGAGCTGAGTACCTACTCATCTCATTTAAAAAACATGAAGCATTTTATGGAGAATGCCAATGGTAAAACCTTGTTTTTTATTGATGAGCTTGGCAGTGGCAGTGATCCAAATTTAGGCGGTGCTTTTGCGGAAGTGATTATGGAAGAGCTGGCGCACAAACATAGTTTTGGTATTGTAACCACCCATTACCTTAACCTGAAAGTGATGGCCAATAAAGTGCCGGGCATCATTAACGGCGCCATGCAGTTTGATGAAAAAAACTTACTGCCGTTATATAAACTAATTATAGGAAAGCCAGGCAGCTCATACACTTTTTCAATTGCTGAGCGTATTGGCCTTGAAAAAAGATTAATTGAAAAGGCAAGGATGCTGGTTGATGAAGATCATTTTACACTGGATAAATTATTGAACAGAACCGAACAGGATCTTCAAAAAATTGATGTTGATAAAAAAGAATTACAAACCTTGCTACTGGAAAATGTGCGGCTGAAAAAAGAAATGCAGCAAGTACTTAGTAAAGAAAAGCATGAGGAAGAAATGGAGCGATTAAAGCACCAGAATAAAATATCTGAAGAAAAAATGGCTTACCTGAAAGATATGGAACGTCGCCTTAAAGCAATGGTAATTGAATGGCGCCGGGCAACCGATAAAGACAAAGTGGTAAAGATGATTCACGCCCTGCTATTTAATCAGAAAGAAAAAATGGTGACAGAGAAATTCCAGAAAAAGCTAAATGAAAAGTTTATTGAAATAGGCGGGGAAGTACAAATTGGTGATAAAGTAAGGATGAAACAGAACCGGCAGGTAGGAATTGTAAAAGAATTAAGAGGCAAAAAAGTAATTGTACAGTTAGGGGCAATTCCATTAACCGTTAACCTGGAGGACTTAAGTTTAGTGAAAGAAAAAGATATACCCGAAGAGACTGCTTAGTTGCAGCCCTGCTTTCTCCTTGTGTCTGTAATACCCATAATTTTCCATTCATCTCCTCTTTTTATGAGAGTAAAAACATTTACACCGCAGTGGGAGAGTTGGTCGTTAAAATAGAAGTTATAAGGTGTCCATGCTATCGCCATTGGCCCATCAATCTTAATTTCGAAACTGGTAATACGCTCATCCAGTTTCTTACCTTTTAATGAAATTATCTGCTGTAGAAAATCTGCAATAGCTTCTTGTTGTAATTCAGTCTGCCCATTTTTATTTTGAGCAATTGAATAAAGAAAACAGGAAGAATCCAAAGAATTCCTGATGAGAGCAGTATCATTGGTTTTCATTCCTTCAAAAAAATGGTTGATAGTTTTTTTGATGTTTTCGTTATCCTGTTGTGCAATCGTTTTGTTACAAAACAGCACTAGTAAAATAATGGCAAAACTTTTCATCCGATAATTTTTATTTAGGTAAAGATTGTTCATTTTTCACTTAGGTTAATAAAATATTTATCAACGATAGTATTCGGCTGTATGCCCTTGTTTTACTGGCATCTGAATCGATTCAACCGTCTTCATTTTCATTAATTCTGCTGAATACCATTTTTTATTTGGTAGTTAAACCTCAACACTATTATTTTGCACCCGGAGAGTTGGCAGAGCGGTCGATTGCGGCAGTCTTGAAAACTGTTGACTGTAACAGGTCCTGGGGTTCGAATCCCTAACTCT
>JAYTTM010000529.1:0-5808 GCA_043745055.1 Chitinophagaceae bacterium
GCAGCGGAAATTTAATTCCTTTCTGCAGGCATCCGATGAATGTTCTGTAAGCAGGCTGTATGGAGGTATACATTACAGGTTTAGTGTTGATACCGGCGCAGTGTATGGAAGAAAAGTGGGTAATTTTATTATTGAAAAATTGGTAAAATAGATAACAAAAGGAATAATAAATCTGGATATTATTTTAATGCCCCCAACGCATTTAATTAATCATTTGCAAACCTTATTTAATAAACAAGAATTTATCAATCTGTTTATCAATAATCTTCCATTAACGTATTTTATATTGACATGAAAAAGAAAGGCGCCCTTTTAATAATTACAATAAGTTGTTTTCAACTGCTGCATACACAAACCACTTTTGTAAAAGTAAAGGGTCATCAGTTTACGATCAACAATCATCCTTATTATTACATCGGAGCCAATTACTGGTATGGAGGTTTACTGGCGATTGTAAAAGATCAGGAAAAGGGAAAAAAAAGACTGATATATGAACTTGATTTTCTTCACAAAAAAGGAGTTAACAATTTACGTATACTGGCTGGTGTAGAAGGATCCGGAAAATTAAATGGTGTAAAAAGAGTATCACCATCGCTGCAAACCAGTCAGGGTGTTTTTGATACAGCATTATTAAAAGGACTTGATTTTTTATTGGTAGAAATGGGGAAAAGGAATATGAAAGCAGTAATATATTTAAGTAATAACTGGGATTGGAGTGGAGGCTTTTTGCAATACCTCAACTGGAATGGTAAACTGCCAGACAGCATACTACAACGAAAATTAAGCTGGGATGAAAACAGGGAAGTTGTGAGCGGTTTCTATTCCTGTGAGTCATGTAAGCAGGCTTATTATGAACAAGTGAAACTGGTTGTAAACAGAACGAATTCCATTACACGCCAGCCCTATAAAAATGATGCAGCCATCATGGCCTGGCAATTGGCCAACGAACCAAGGCCCATGCGGCCGCAAGCCATTCCTGCTTACATAAAATGGGTGAAAGATGCAGCCGCCTTAATTAAATCCCTGGATAAAAATCATTTGGTTACAACAGGCAGTGAAGGTGAAATGGGGAGCGAAAACCTGGCAACTTATGAAGCCATACATGCTGGTAAAAATATTGATTATCTTACCATCCACATCTGGCCAAAAAACTGGAGTTGGTTCAGTGATACCTCCATTTCAAAAAGCTTCAACAGTATTGTTGCCAATACAAAAATTTATATTGATAAAAGTAAAGCTGTGGCCATTCGTTTACAAAAGCCATTGGTGATAGAAGAATTTGGTTTGCCAAGAGATGGTCATCAATTTAACCCTCAATCAACTACCATTTTACGGGATAATTATTATAGTGCCATGTTTAGTATTTGGGAAGAAAACCGCATTAAAAATGGGTTTGTTGCCGGCTGTAATTTCTGGGGATTTGGAGGAGCTGGAAGATCAGCAAAAAACAGTAATTACTGGTGGAGTGATGGCGATGATTACATGGCCGATCCGCCACCGGAAGAACAAGGACTCAATACTGTTTTCGATCAGGATAAAAGTACCTGGAACGTAATTCAATCCTTTACAAAAAATATTATCAATAATTTTTATAATCTCCATCAATAATTTAACAATGAAAAAAATATTGTTTCCAGTATTTGCGGTTGGCATAGGTATTATGGCACATGCACAAAAAAATAAGCCAAACAATCCTGTTGAAAAAAAAGTAGCCCAATTAATTGCCAGCATGACGCTGGAGGAAAAAGTAGGACAGATGACACAAGTAACCCTTGGTGTGGTAGCTACTAACATTGACGGAGAGCTCGATATTTTAAAATTGAAAGATGCAGTGGTTTCTCATAATGTTGGCTCTATATTAAATGTAACCAATCATGCATTGTCGGTGTCGCAATGGAATGCCTTACTTACGCAGATAGCGGATGAAGCTAACAAAACAAGACTTAAAATTCCAGTAATTTATGGGCTTGATGGAATTCATGGACAAACCTATACGTTGGATGCTACGTTGTTTCCTCAGAATATTGGTATGGCTGCCTCACGAAACATTGCCCTTGTAAAGGCAGTAACTAAGGTAGCTGCAAAAGAATTAAGGGCTTCAGGCGTTCGCTGGAACTTTGCGCCCGTACTGGATATTGGCCGGCAGCCATTGTGGTCAAGGTTTGCGGAAACCTATGGCGAAGATGTATTTATTGGTAAAACAATGGGGGCCACGGCAATAAAAGCTTATGAAGAAGATGGATTAAAAAACATAACAGCAGTTGCAAGTTGTATGAAACATTACCTTGGATATTCTGCTTCCCGAACAGGTAAAGACCGTACGCCAATTTACATGCCTGATATTGAAATGAGAGAATATTATTTGCCACAATTTAGGGAAGCAGTAAAAGCAGGAGCCTCCACCATCATGATTAACTCCAGTGAAATTAATGGGGTGCCTGTACACGCAAACAAATATTTATTAACGGATGTATTAAGAAAGGAATTGGGTTTTGAAGGCGTTATCGTAACCGATTGGGAAGATATTAAAAGAGTACATGACCGGCATAACATTGCAGCTACACCAAGAGAAGCGGTGGCTATCTGTGTAAATGCTGGTATTGATATGAGCATGGTGCCTACAGATTTTTCATTTTACGGTTACCTTATAGAAGCTGTAAAAAACAAAGAGGTACCTATCAGTAGGATAAATGATGCTGTAAAAAGAATTTTGTTGCTGAAATATAAACTGGGATTGTTTGATAACCCTTATCCCGAAAAAGAAGCAGTTGCAAATTTTGGAAAACCGGCATATCAGCAACTGGCGCTTGATGCAGCTCATGAAGCAATGACCTTATTAAAAAATGACAATGATTTTTTACCGCTGGCAAAAAATAAAAAAGTATTGGTTGCTGGTCCTGTAGCGCAGAGCATTAGTGCCCTTAATGGTTGCTGGAGTTATACCTGGCAGGGAAAAGAAGAACAATGGTATCCGGCAGATAGCAAAACTATTTTGCAAACCATCACCGATAAATTAGGTGCAGCCAATGTGGTTACAACAACTGGAAAAGGGTTTGATAATCCGCTCAATTTTGATGCCGCAGCCCTTACCAATGCTGCGGCTGGCGTGGATGCAATTATCCTTTGCCTGGGCGAAAATGCGTACGCCGAAAGTCCGGGAAATATTGGGGACCTTGCATTGGATGAAAACCAGGTTGCATTGGCAAAAGCTGCCGCCGCTACCGGTAAGCCCATCGTATTGGTGTTATCTGAGGGACGACCAAGATTTATTACCAATATCGAACCAACCATGAAAGGGATTTTAATGGCCTATTGGAGTGGAAAAAAATCAGCCGAAGCTGTTGCTGATGTGTTGTTTGGAGATTACAATCCCAATGGTAAACTACCTTTCAGTTATCCCCGCAGCATGGGCGAAGTAGTAATGTACGATCGAAAACCAACAGAAGAAATCAGGGAGGTTTTTAATGATGATGTACATAGCGGTTACAATCCCTTGTTTGCTTTCGGTTATGGGCTTAGCTATACCAGATTTGAATACAGCGACCTTAAATTAAACAGTACCGTTTTAAAAGGCAATGAAAAACTATCCATCTCAGTTGTAATTAAAAATATTGGTGCCAGAAACGGCAAACATTCAGTTGAATTATATACCAGGGATATGTATGCCAGTATAACGCCCAGCATGAAAAGGTTACGGGCATTTCAAAAAATTGATCTGCGTGCAGGTGAAAGTAAAACAGTTACTTTCAGCATCAATAAAGACGACCTTGCTTTTGTAAATGCACAATTAAAAACTGTAACAGAGCCGGGAGATTTTAAAGTAATGGTGGGTAATTTGGTTGCAGATTTTAAATACCAATAGAAAGGAACTGGCTTAATAATAAAGTGGATCATTTTAAAACAAAATGTTCTTTTTTACTGATAGATTTAACTCATATGGAGCATACATTAAAAAGCTTTTTGAATCTAATTAAAATAGGTGCCGGGCTACCCTGACAGCAGCAATAAACCCTGTTAGCGGTTGCGTAAATTTCTAAAGCATTTGATGATACAATCACCGACAGGGTTTGCAGCCGCTGTCGGGGTTGAAAACAAATTAATTCAAAACATCTTCTAAAATATTATTAGCTAACCAATGATGCATTTACACATTTTATTAAACCCCTTTTAATTACTTATGTGCAATAAATTGCTGCTCTTTTTAGTAACAGTCATAATTAGTTCCTGTACTTTATTGGGTGGCTCAATACAATTATTTGAGGCTGATAATCCACTATTTCAATACACAGGGAGGATAGATTTTAGGGATAAAAAAATGCCCCGGTTCTGGAGCCCTGGTGTGTACATCACCGCAAAATTTACCGGCAGTGAATGTGAGTTACTGGTAAACGACCAGGAACTATGGGGCAAAAATCACAACTACCTCGAAATAAAAATTGATGATAGCCAGCCTTTCAAAATTAAAACCACTCAAAAGCAAAATGTAATTAAAATTGCAACCGGCTTAAGTGGTGGGTCACATACGGTAGTTATTTGTAAGAACACAGAATCAAACATTGGCTACCTGGAGTTTGTTGGGCTTCGCTGCAAAGCCTTGTTGCCACTGCCTGCAAAGCCTGTACTAAAAATGGAGTTTATTGGTAACTCTATTACCTGTGGCACCGGAAGCGATCAGTCGGATATACCCTGTGGGGGAGGCGTTTGGCAAGATCAGCACAATGCTTATTTAAGCTATGGTCCTGTAATTGCAAGACAATTAAATGCACAATGGATTCTTAGTGCAGTGTCGGGTATTGGACTCGTTCATAGTTGTTGTGGCCTTGCGATTACAATGCCGCAGGTATTTGATAAAATTGATTTACGGGGTGATTCACTTAAATGGAATTTTGCCAATTATCAACCAGACGTAGTAACCATTTGCCTGGGGCAAAATGACGGAATACAGGATTCTGTTGTATTCTGCAATGCTTATGTTAATTATATCCATACATTGAGGGGCCATTATCCCGCCGCACAATTTATTTTATTAACCAGCCCAATGGCAGATGAAGCTTTGACTGCTGTGTTAAAATCGTACTTAACAGGAATAAAAAACACCATCAATACAAAAGATAAAAAAGTAGCTACCTATTTCTATTCAAAGCGTTATCATAATGGTTGTGATGGGCATCCCGACCTTGCAGAACACCAGCAGATAGCTAAAGAGTTGGGTACTTTTATTAAAACGATTATGAAATGGTAGATAAAGGTAGCGGTGAAGAAGATTGGTTATTCTATCAATAAAATCTAACACCAAAAAATAAGAATTTAACTTAGGTCGAAAATCGTTCGTATTTCTTATCTTACACGCCAAATTGACTAATTGCTACATTCTTCTTTACTTAACCATTGCCAACACCCAATGAGGTAGGAATAAGTAATTAGAATTCCAATATCAAACGAATATCAAAATGAAAACCAATTATTATAAAATCTCATTAAAGAAATAGTAGTGCTGCTAAATGATGCTGATGACTTTTTTAGTTGGATACTATTTTAAAAATATGGTTTGTAATTATTAAAAAAAACTATCACTATGCCATTTTTAGACCACGTACTACAACCGCCAAGTTATGGCTGGAAAGATGAAAAAGGAAAATTAATAAAACCTACTGTCAGCCAGCTTTTTAGTGAATTCTTTTCCAGGATAAATGTATTTAAAACTGCTACCAACTGGTTACCATTTTTTAGCTGGCTTAAAGTTTTGTGCCTGCTACCATTTTTTATTGTATTCGTATTTTACTTCCTTAATGTATGGACATTTGCGGC
>JAYTTM010000530.1:0-5796 GCA_043745055.1 Chitinophagaceae bacterium
TTTGCTTACACCATTCATGGTACCCACCCAGGTAATGTCGTGCCTGTCTTTATAAATGCAATTTACTTTTCCCATTAATAAATCATTTTCTTTACCACCGGTTCCTGCTAAAAAATACAGCACTTCATCCTTTTCATTAATGGCTGCCAGTCCTTCTGCCGCAGGAATAAAGAGTAATTTATGATCCTGGCTGTAGGGTGGAATAAATTTACCCGTATGCTTACTTTGTTGTAATGAAACAGTCGTCATTTCATTTGTTGAAGGGTTAAAGCCGTGTAATTTATTTTGCTCGTCTACACAGTAGAGTTTCTTAAACTTTTCATCAAAATAAAAGAAATTAATTTCACTTAATTGCATTGCAGCCTGCAATGTAAATGCGCCGGTTTGCTTATTAAAACTAAAAATACCGTCGGTAGTTGCCAGCCAAAGTTCTGTTGCCGATTTGGGAAGGATGCGAAAGATAGAGTGGTACCCTCCATTAATTTCAAGATGATTGTTGCGGAGGTACTGTTTGAAATTGTATCTGAAAAAATTTTTTGTTGCAGGGTTGTATTGGCAAAATTCTTTTGAATCTGCTGCTATCCATATGCTGGTATCGGTATCTGGATAAGCATCCCATACCAGGTCGCTGGGAATGTAATTTTCATTTGCAAATTCGCCAGGCAAAAAAACTTCTGTGGCACTCGCTGCTATATCGATCCGGTTTAAACCTTTTCTGGTGCAAACCCAAATACTTCCTTTTGCATCCTGCCGTATTTGAGTAATAAAACTGTTGGATAAATAATTTTTTTTAGCAAGAGATGGTTTATAAATTTTCCAGCTATTGCCGTTATACAGGTTCAGTCCACTTTCGGTACCAATCCACATATAACCGGTTTTGTCTTCAAAAAAACAGGTAACCCTGTTATTGCTTAGTCCGTCTTTTTCTGTAAGGTTATTAAAATAAGTCTGTTGTTGTGCAACAGAATTAATACAACAGTTGCATAGTAGAATGCAAGTACAAATCATTAATTTAATGATGAAGGTGTAATTGCTGGTTTTACTGTTATTATGCATGGAACATTTTAAATACTGGACTAAGGAACCATTTTCAATGGCTTCATAAATATACATTTTTAGAATGCAAGCCTGTTTCTAAAAGAACTAACTTCTGCAAAACCAATATTATTGTTGTCTGCTTTGCCATAAGCTGTCAGCTTTTTCTATCTTTTATCCATAAATCTGCAAAATGCCTTGTAACCGTAATACTGCATTTGCTGTTGGCTTCCTTTGTGGTAATTATTTCTTTTCCTGTTTTTACAAAAAAATAAAGTAATATTTTAGGCGGTCGATCATGATATACCCGGTAATCTTAAACAGTAAACTACTCCGTTAGTAAATATTCATTTTTAAATAATCTCCTTTTGAAATGGCTGTGTTGCCATTAGCATGCCTCAATAGCCCTTGTCCGCAATTACCAATTACTGCATGCAGGTTTGCATTGCTTCGAACGCTGAAACCAGGCTTTAAGGTTATTTTTGCCGGTGAACGATACTTAATGGAATTGCCCAGTGAACCTGGAATTTGTTGCGATGTTTCGATGAACCCACCTGATTGGTAAAAATACGAACCCTGGGTAATGCCACTTAAAAATAGGAACGGCCCGCAATCGCTGTACAAATCACTTTGCCAGATGCCGCGGCCAAAGGTGGCAGCCTTGATGGTTCCGTTTGTTTCGTTCACAACTACTTCGGTGACGGGAACCATCGGTAAGCCATTGCTGAAGAAAACCCAATCGCTCATGGCATAATCCATAAAGTACACACCTGCATCTGTACCAATATATGCGTCTCCATCATTCGTATATTCAATGCAATATACCGGCAGGTCGGGCAACGATCTTGTGAAATTTACCCAGTTCAAACCTCCATCAGAAGAGTAAACAACTTTTGCTCCACCGTAGCCGCCAAATGTAACCCACACTTCATCTGCATTATTGTTCCTTGTTTGTACATCGGTTATAGTTAAGGTGCCTCCGGGCCAGCCCGCATTTCCTGATATAACCGTTGAGTTAGTACCCCGGTCGTTGCTTATAGTTAATGCAGATCCGTTTGCCACATATATCCTGTCTGGTAAATTGGCACTTACTGCCAGCCCTCCAGCCGCTGCAAAACCTGCCGAACCACTTAGTCCTGCCAGGTTCGTCCAGTTAATACCATCGTCAGTAGTTCTGTAAACTCCGGAAGAATATCCGGCATAAATGATATTGTTATTGGTGGGATGAATTGCAATGGAAGGGAAAAAGAAATTCTGGTCATTATTATTAGTACCTGGTGATAACTTTTGCTGAGATAAATTAGTATTGACGGTATATTTAAATACAGCAGCATTCATCGAGTAATACGCAATATTGCTGTTACCGTTTAAGAATTTTGCATCGAACCCATCGCCTGTAATTACGGAACTAAATGTATTACTGCCATTACGTAAATGAACACCATTATCCTGTGCTCCTGCAAGAGCCAGGTTATCATTACCATCAAAACAAGACAAGTGGTAATACTGCGTTATATTTAATCCAGTGTAGCTTGCCGACCAAAAAATTCCATTGGAGCAACAGCTTCTGTAAACACCACCATCGCAGCCTGCGTATAAAAAATTATTTAAAGGATTGTAAGCCAGGTCGTGAAAATCGGCATGTACATCATTGCCTGTATTTGGAAATGTGACACCTCCATCAGATGATGTCAGCAGGGTAACATTTCCAATAATCACATTGTTTATGTTTGTGGGATTAATGGCCATAGTACTTGCGTAGCCAGAGGTAACAGGTGCATTATTATTGACTAAAGTATAGGTTCTTCCAGTATCATTTGATCGGTATAATAAGTGTTCAGATCCGTTGGTAAATATTCCCCCAAAAAGAACATATAATGTGCCAGGTGCGATAGCGCTTATTGCTAATGCTGTGCGTTGGGTAAAGGTAGCACTTGGTTGTTGCGAAAAAGCTCCAGATGGAACTGCAACAAATGGATTACCAAAATTTGCTGAAACATACACCCTGTCTTTGGTGGAAACATACATAAAACCTGTATTTGGTACCTGTTCAATGTCAAATACATTCTGGTCGTTAATGGTAGCATCCATAACCCAGGTTTGCCCATAATCTATACTCCTGTATAACCCTCTTGATGTACAGGCAAAAAGGCGATTGTGAAAATCCTGGGATTGAATTAATTTAAAACCAAAGAAAGTTGTTGCTGCCGGTAGAATATTCGAAAGTTTGATCCAGCTATTGCCGCCATCGGTTGATTTTAATATTCCAATACTGGCCCTTTGATAAATAAAGCCACTGTTTATAAAAGAATCCCCATCGCCGGATAGTACATAAAGGGTATTTGGATTATCTGCATCTACAACAATGCCCGAAACCCCAAGCTGTGGTATATAGCCATTTAAAGCGTACCATGAAATACCTCCGTCTGCAGTTGCCCATAATCCTCCGGCCGTTGCGCCTGCATACATGATGTTTGCATTGGTTGGATGAAAAGCAAGCCTGTCTACACGCCCAATTCCGTTGCTAACATTGGTTGGGCCAAAAGAAGTCCATATACCTGTGTTGGATGCCGGTGTGTTAATGCTGCCCGGTTTTTGTTTTGCCCGTTGCAGTTCAGATAAAACGGCTTCATTTTTTTTATTGCTGTTCACAAAATTTCCATTTACATCCAGGTGCCTTGATTCATACCAGGCCCACCGGTTCCATTTTTTAAATTCTGAAAATAGTTTGGGATCCTTTGTATATCCTCTTTTAACATAAAATTCAGTTACGGTTTTCATTACTTCCTTAAATCCGTTTTTATTTTGTAAGGAAGATTTTAATTCCGGCGTAATAGTAAGCTGACCCGAACAGAAAATGAAAGAATTGAACAGTAGTATGGAGAGTATGATTGTCTTTTTCATTATTTGTAAATTAATAGTTGAAGGAACAAAAGAATACCGGTCAATTATTATTATTTATTTCTTTTTTTAATGCATCAATTTCTTTTTGCTGCTGAATAATGTATAGTGTCAATTCTTCAATTTTTTCCATCATCATTTTTTGTGTTTCACCTAAATGAAGTCCGTTCTTTTCAATTTCGGCGGCGGAAGGGATGTTGGGCAAATGATTATTTTGCTGAATGTATGCTTCTACTTCACTCAATGGTTTAAGTTGATATTTCTTATCAAAAACATAATCGGCCCAACCGGTCTCTACTACCACTTCTGTACTTCTTATGTTTCCCAGCACGGATAGTTTATAGGTTGGATTGTTTGTGCCAATGCCCACATTACCTGTTGCAGCAGCAATAAAAATGGCAGAATTACTATTGGAAAAAATACGCATGTTGGTATTGGAAAATGTGCCGATTCCTGCAGAAGTTCCTCCCATAATGGTTTTGAGGATATTGCCATTGTCGCCGAGATGTGATATCCCATCAGCGTTGTTGGCTGTTTTAACCGTAAGCATTCCAACCGATCCTATACTATTGGCTCCAATAACAACTTCACCTCCGGGGTAAACAGATAGCTTGCCCACGCCATTGGTAAAAATTCTGAATGCATGATTGCTTGATGTGCCAATGGCGGCAGAAACACCCCCAACGGCTTCATCCAAAATGATTTCATTGTTTCCGCCGATATGCCTCCACCCGGTACTATTAAGCGGTGTTTGAATAGTAAGTTTTGCTGTGGGTACAGCGGTTACGGTACCAGGTTTTAATCCGGTGCCTGGTCTTAATGAGAAGCCGCTATTATCGCCAACAACAACAGCGCCATTGGGCCAGATATGCAGGTTACTATTACCTCCTGCATTTAAACTAAACACATTATTGGTGGAAGTGCCGAAGGATGCAGTAGTTGAGCCAATATTGCTTGACAGGATAATTTCATTTGCACCTCCAACATGTGAAAATCCAGTAGTATTTAAAGCAGTTTGTACAGTAAGTTTTGATGAAGGTACATCCGTTCCAATACCCACATTGCCAGTGGTATTAAAAACAATATTAGTCCCGGTAGTATCCCAAACGCCTACTCCGATTCCTGCTTTGCTGTTACTTTTTACAATCCATTTTTGTTCAGTGTTATCGTACTGCAAATTCACAATGCCCCTGTCGCCTATAACAAGATTGGCATTGGTACCCGTTAGTATTTGATTCTCCGGCAGTGCTGCAATATCAACATTATTTAATTGCATGGCAAAACCACTGCGGTTGAATAAGGTGATCAGTCTTCCATCCATACCGGCGGAGATACCGGCAAAGATAAAATCTGCTGTTGGGCCTTCTATTCTGTAATAGCTAAATTTATTCCCATTCACATCAAGCGCAGCGGTAATTCCATTTGCTACCACTAACCCGGATGTTCTAAAAATAATATCACCGTTTACATCCAATGCCGCCTGTGGGTTGGTAGTGTTGATACCAACGTTTTGACAAATACTGTTTGATGCAAAAAATAAAATACAAGCGAAAAAAATGATTAAATGTTTCATGGTCATGTTTATTTTATGGTAAAAAAATTTTAGATAATTATTGTTATTTTTTTAATGATTCAATTTCTTTTTTCATGTCGGTCATATGTTTTTTTAGTGCTTCAATTATTGCTTGCTACTTCCCGGCTTGCATCGGGATTTCGGCCTGGAGGGCATCAACCTGCCTGTTTATTTTTTTAATATTTACCTGCTGTTCCTGCATGGCTTTTACCAGCGGCACAACAAACCGCTCGTAACTTACAGTGTAGAGGCTCCATTTATTTTTGGGTGCGGCATAGCCGCTAAAA
>JAYTTM010000531.1:0-1593 GCA_043745055.1 Chitinophagaceae bacterium
ATAAGTGTACTGACGTTTTCCGAAATAGAACTGGAAAATGAAAATTTGATTCTAAATAAGCGTACAAGAAAAATGAGATTACTAATCGAATAAGAAAAGAGCTTTGAGGTATTAGTGTCAAGCTCCCCTCTCCTTCGGAGAGGGGTTGGGGGTGAGGTCATACAGACAAAGCTGAGTTTTTAGACACTTATTCAGACAAACAATATTGTCTTTATCCTTTATTACTGCATCATATAATCATACACAATTTTAGAAACTGTTGCCATTGTTTCAACAGCTTTTTTTTCATCGCCTTCAAATTTCGATAACAATACCAGCACATATTTTCTGCCATCGGGCAGGTACACAATCCCCGTGTCGTGTTGTATGCCGGTGATTGAACCTGTCTTGTGAGCTACTTTTACAGTTGTCGGTAATTTAGCAGGAATGATTTCATTAAACCGTTGATCCAATAAAATTTTCACCATTTGCTTACAGGCTTTTTTGCTCACCATTTTATTGTTTGCAATTCTTTCAAAAATCAACATTAGGTCATAAGCGGTGGTACTGTTGTTCAATCCTTTTTCAAATGCCTTTTTATCTTCCACCCCACGCAACACCCGGATATCGTTGGCACCTATTTTTTTCATGGTGGCCATTACATTTTCGGCTTTTACCAATTCAATCATAAGGTTGGTGGCAAGGTTGCTGCTTGCAATAATCATATCGTAAGCTAGCGCTTCAATGGTTTTCTTTTGCCCGATTTGTTTGTACAATTCCGGTTCGCTGTCATCTGATGCCTCCAATACAAATGGAGATCCATCCACGATACTGCTGAAACTGTTTTTCACCAATATGGAATCCTTAAGAGAAAATTTACCATCCTTCGCCTGCTTCATTATTTCTATCAATACCGGTGTCTTCATGGTACTGGCTGCATGAAATGATTGCTTCTCATCAATTAAAACTGTTTGGTCTGTGGCCAGATCTTTAAAAGCAACGGCAAACAAACCACTGGCTTTTGATAACTCCTGCAATACCTGCTGCTGCAGTTTATCAATGCCGGTTGTTGGTTGCGCTATAGCCGCTGCGTGCAGGCAGATAAAGATTATAACAAGGTTTACAAATTTCATGATGGTGGTAATGTTAATAATTAAAAAGTGTATCTGGTATTGTTAAGGAAAGCGTATTCATTCAATTAAAAGCCAGTAAAGACTATTTGCAATTAGGATTAACTTCATTAACAGAAAACTGTAGAGCCGTAGGCTCGTTTCTGTTTTGTAACAACAGATTTTAATCCGTTGTCCTATAAGAAACCAGACATCTGAGAGCCGTAGGATCGGTTCATATTTTTGTGTGTCTAAATACAACTACATGTTTTTAAGTAATTGTTACAGCATTTTTATATGAGCCGAACCTACGGTTCTCATTAAATTATCTGTTACTTCATCAACGGGTTGAAACCCTTTGTTACAATATTAATAGAGGCTACGCCTCTTAACACCGAATTTCAAAAAGTATTAAGACAGTCTTTATTCAAAAATCAAATAGAAGATTCTTCGATTGCTTTCAAAATATTGGAAAGTCCTTTTGCCAATTTCTCCGTTTTATCCC
>JAYTTM010000532.1:0-1591 GCA_043745055.1 Chitinophagaceae bacterium
GAGCAGGTGTTGATAACATATACGTCGGCCACTTCATCAAATCCCTTTTTCTCAAACCCTTCATTTTCCAGCAACCTTCCAATAGTGGAGGTTTCAGAAAAATTAAGTTTGCAACCAAGTGTATGTAACGCTACTGATTTTTTCATTGCTGCAAAGATAATAAGGAAAGAGTTATTTGCTTATCCTGCCTCGGTTTTGTTATTTGCCCCTTTTGTTTTAGTATGTTTAATGGATATGCCTGCCGGAGAATAGATTTAACAGATGTAGCTGTTTAGCTTTACATTTACCTTTTTTATGACATCGAAAAAATACCTCCCATTTATAGTCCTGATTTTGTCGGCCTTATTGTTGTTTTATGTAAAGACGAAACAACGTGGTCCAAGGCCCACTTTTACTGAAGATCATATAACTGCCCCTATAAAAGATCAGGTAGCCATCAATCGCAATGCAAGTAAAATTATTTATAGCAAACATGCACGCTGCCGAATGGAATGCAGGCATATTGACGAATCGGAAGTGAAAGAAATATTGGCAAATGGTAAAATAAATATTAATAAAATAGAGAATGATGAAAGGGGCTCCACTTATCCGCTGGAAGGTGTAACGCACGACAGGCAGCATGTACGAATAGTATTTGCACCTAAGGGTAATAATGCGCTGGAGGTTGTTACTTGTATTGATTTGGATACAGATTGGCCTTGCGATTGCAAATGAGTTATTGGTGCAAAAATGTTCCTGTAAATCTTATACTTTTGTACGGTGTTTTATTAAAAAAGTTTTGCATTATTTTATTATGCTGGTTTAACTTTTAAAGAGAATTACACAGAATAGGATAAAATATTTTAGTCATTATTGTTTTAAAAAAATGGGTGAAACCAGCTTTGGTTTTTCAATTAAACATCGTTGTGTCACTCACTTTTACTATTAGTTCTTTATTCAGCTAAACAATCGGTTTTCATCGCTAATTTTTAATGTATAGTAATAGCAATCTGTGGGGCCAATGTTTAAAATGACATCTAATAATAATTGAAAATTTTAATAACGAACAGGCAAAGAAATCTAAAACGGGTAGTGCGTATGAAAATAAAATCTTTCCTTGCAAAGCCATTTGCAAATTATATATACAAGCAGATAAAGAAAGGGATGGAAACAGCTGTGCAAGACCAGCAATCTATTTTTAATCATCTGTTGAAAGATGCAGCAAAAACAGTTTTTGGAAAAGAACATCAATTTGAATTGATTAAATCGCATGAAGATTTTGTAAAGCAGGTTCCCATCAGAGACTACGAAGCATTTAAACCTTACATCGAAAAAATTAAACTAGGCAAGCATAATATTTTATGGAAAGGCCAGCCATTATATTTCGCCAAAACAAGCGGTACAACCAGCGGAGTAAAATATATTCCAATTACAAAAGATTCTATTCCCAATCACATTAACACCGCCCGCAATGCACTTTTGTGCTACATGGCCGAAACTGGTAATACCAAATTTGCTGATGGCAAGCTTATTTTTTTAAGTGGCTCGCCGGAACTGGAAAGAGTGGGAGGCGTACCTACAGGAAGATTAAGTGGTATTGTAAATCATCATG
>JAYTTM010000533.1:0-5785 GCA_043745055.1 Chitinophagaceae bacterium
GAAAACACTACCCTTAATTTATTAAAAGCAAATGATTTTGTAGCAAAAGCCATCAGGCAACGATTGCCCGAAATACTGGTAATAAACGTTTGTTCTTCATCAGGCAGCGGCAAAACCAGCCTGATGCAGGAGACCGGTAAACGACTTGCCGGCAAATTAAATATGGCAGTTTTGGTAGGGGATCCCGAGACAGAAAGAGACGCCATTCGTATGAGAGAAGTGGGCATCAATGCATTACAAATTGTTACAGGCGGCATGTGCCATATTGAGGCTCAGATGGTATTACAGGCATTGGACCATATCAATCTAGACGGCGTGGATTTATTGTTTATAGAAAATGTTGGCAACCTTGTTTGCCCGGCAGCATTCGATTTAGGAGAAGATTTAAGGGTAACGGTTTTAGCTTCCACCGAAGGTGATGATAAACCTAAAAAGTATCCCCGTATGTTTTTAACCAGCGAACTGATGCTGGTATCCAAGTCAGATTTATTGCCTTATGTGCCCTTCTCTGTTGAAGCCGTAACCAAAGATGCAAGGGATGTAAATTCTGATATTGAAGTGATGACCATCTCCAGTTTAAAAGGTGATGGTATGGAAGAATGGTGCAACTGGCTATTGAATAAAGTGGAGGAAAAGAAAACCGCATTGGCTAAGTAACAGCTTTGCTCCTAAACCGTATGCCACCCTGCCGAAAGTTTACTCACCAATCACCGCATTATTTTTTCAAGTTATACAAAACAATGTTTCCATTTCCACTTTTTCTGACTATTTATGCAGGCTTTGTCCATGCATTTGAAACAGACCATTTGTTGGCCGTTAGCAATATTGTGTCGCAACGAAACAGCACATTCAAATCGGTTAAGGATGGAATTTTCTGGGGGCTGGGCCATACATCTACCATCTTGCTTATGGGAGTAATTATGTTACTGCTAAAAGTACAGCTAAACCCTGCTTATTTTCATTATTTAGAAGCAGGTGTTGGGTTGATGCTGGTTGTGTTGGGATTATACAGGCTCTTTAAGTTAAAAGCATTTTTATATGCTGTAGCGCAAGAAACACATTCACATCCACATACAACTGAAGCCCAAATGGTGGCCGTTACAAATACAGGGTTTAAAAAATTGCACCTTGTATCTTATGGAGTGGGTATGGTACATGGCCTTGCCGGCAGCGGAGAACTGGTGCTGCTGGTAATGCTACAAATGACAGGTCCTCAAGTTGGCATGCTGTATTTATTCATTTTTGGTATTGGCTCTATCTTCGGCATGCTGGTGGCAGCTGCTATGTTTAGTCTTCCGTTTTCAAAAAAAATATTGCAGTCCAAATTGTTGCAGGTAACTTTAATATTGTTGTCGTCTTTGTTGTGTATTGGCTTTGGGATGTCGGTTATTTATAAAAATTTGTTCGCAATATAAGAGCTGCAACTGCATTACAAATCTCCCAGCTGCGGCCTTAAAATAATATCCTCCATTACTGCACCTGGCGACAGTTTGCAGGCTGCCAAAATCATTGCTGCAATATCGTTTGCTTCCATTATTCTATGATTTGAATTATCATAATTTCCCCAGGAATCAGTAAGTACAGCACCCGGATAAACTGCTGCAACTTTAATATTGTAAGGCTTTAATTCTTCCCGTAAATTTTTACTAAAGCCCATCAATGCAAACTTGCTGATGCTGTAGCTGCCGCCGTTACTGTATGCCTGCAGCGATGCAATGGAACAGATATTAAAAATGTATCCTTGCTGCTGTTTTATCATAGCAGGTAAGATGGTTCTGGTAAGATGATAGGCACTGTACAAGTTGGTTTGTATCATTTGTTCCAGCATACCATCTGGCTCGTTGTGTACGCTGCCGGGCAAAAACTGACCGGCATTATTTACCAGGATATCTGCTGCTGCAATCTGTGTATGTATCCATTTGCCAAAAGCTATTGCCTGGTCTTTTACAGATAAATCTGCCGTTGTTGATTTTATTATTATTCCCGGATATTGTTGCTGTAATTTTGCCACGGTTGTGTTCAATTGCGCTGTATTTCGGGCACACAAAAAAAGGTGGGCACCTTCAGCTGCAAAGGCTGCTGCAATGGCTTTACCCATGCCCTTTGATGCACCGGTTACCACTATATTTTTATCTTTTATGTTGTTATGCTGAAAATCCATTTTGAAAGTATTTATTGTTTTTAAGTTAAGTACTATACAATTTTAGCAGATTAAAGTAATAAAACAGCAATTTTGTTGTTATAACAGTATTATGAAATACAAACACCTTTTTTTTGACCTCGACCATACCCTTTGGGATTTTGATGCCAACGCCAAAGATACACTGATTGAAATCTATACATTTTTTAAACTGGAAGAAAAAGGCGTGGTGCCATTTGAAGATTTCTACAAATTGTATAAAATTCACAATGAAATATTGTGGGACAGGTATCACAAAGGCTTTATAACCGGCGAAGAACTTAAATGGAAAAGGATGTGGCGCACCTTGCTTGAATTTAAAATTGCTGATGAAGTGCTGGCCAAAGTAATGAGTGAAAAATTTCTGGAAATACTGCCAACCAAAAAAATTTTATTCCCTTACACAATAGAAATATTGGATTACCTGTCTGAAAAAAAATACCAGCTACACCTGATCACCAATGGTTTTGAAAAAATCCAATGGACCAAACTTAACAACAGCGGGTTGAGTAATTATTTTACCCATGTGGTAACCTCAGAAAAAAGCAACAGTTTAAAGCCTAAAAAAGAAATTTTTGAATATGCTTTAAATGAAGCAGGTGCACAGTTGCACCAAAGTATAATGTTGGGCGATAATTTAGATGCCGATATACAAGGTGCCATCAATGCTGGAATGGACAATGTATTTGTTAATCACATTGAAACTACCACAACGCTGCAACCAACTTTTACCATCACCCATCTTAAGCAGTTGACGTCTATATTCTAAAATAAAAAATCCCCTTCAACAATGAAGGGGACTACATAATTAGTTCAAATAATTTCTACAAACTGGCTGTTTTTTCTTTTACTGGTTCTTTTTCTTTAGAGTCCATGTTTTTGCCACAGGATTTTCCGCTTTTAGAGCTGCAGGATTTTTTACAATCTTTTTTCTTTTTGCCATTGTCAGCAAATGTTACGCCGGTTACCAGCAATGCTGCAGTAGCTAATAAAAATAATTTTTTCATACGTTTAATTTTTTTGAGTGTGATAACGTAAAAATAAGACCTTAATTGTTTTCTACCAACGGAGGGTTTGTTAAAGTTTAGTTCTCATATTAACGCTGAAAAAAAAATTGCCAGTAGCTTACAAGATTTTGGCATTGTCCATTCACCATTCACAATTGTCTATTGCCCATTCACCATTACCTAATACTCACTATCTTCCTCGTCAGCTTCAACGTCTGTAATTTCCGGTAATAGTAGTTTGGCATCAGCCTCATTCAACGTTTCTACACTGCGAAGTTTTCGCTGTATGGCCTTGGTTCTTTTGCTCATAACATCATCCAGTTGATCAAGGCCTGTCTGAATATTTTTCTGTGCCTTGTGCATAAGGCCACCAAAGTTTTCAAATTCCTTTTTTACTGCCCCCAACACCTTCCATACTTCGCTGCTTCTTTTTTGAATGGCCAGTGTTCTAAAACCCATGTGCAAACTGTTTAAGATGGCCGCCAATGTGGTGGGCCCTGTTACTACAATTTTATAATTGCGCTGTAAATCTTCCAGCAAACTTGCCTTGCGGACTACCTCGGCATAAATGCCTTCAAAAGGTAAAAACATAATACCAAAGTCGGTAGTATTGGGCGGATCAATGTATTTGTCGCTGATGTCTTTGGCCATTTTACGAATAGTATTTTCCAGGTTTTTTTGCGCTATTTCCACCTGGATAATATCGCCTATGTCGTAAGCTGTTTGCAACTGTTCGTACACATCTTTGGGAAACTTGGCGTCCACGGGCAACCACACCTGCTGGTTGTTATCATCCCTGCCGGGAAGTTTAATAGCAAACTCTACCAGGTCGCTGCTACCAACTTTCGTTTTTACATTGGCTTCATATTGATCGGGTGCCAATATTTGTTCCAGCAACATGGCCAGTTGTATTTCGCCAATGCCACCCCTCATCTTCACATTGCTCAATACTTTTTTTAACCCGCCTACATCCTGTGCCAGTGTTTGCATTTCGCCCAGTCCTTTTTGTACTTCAATTAATTGTTTGCCAACAGTTTCAAAACTCTGACCCAGTCTTTCGCTCAAAGTTTTTTCCAGCTTTTCCTCTACTGTAGCCCGGATGCTTTCTAATTTTATCTCCGTATTATGTACCATTTCATTCTGCCGCAGTTCAAGCTGCCCGAATTTCTCTTTCTGCAATTCATTAAAAGAATGTACATTTTTCTCAAAAGTTTCCTCAAAACCTTTGAAAGATTCAATAAGCGCCTTACGCATTAAATCATTATCCGCCTTTGACTGTTCATTCAATGCGCTTACTTTTTCTTCAACTTTACCGGTTATTTTTTCCAGTTTTTCAACCGTTTTGCTGGTTAATTCTTTTTGCTCCTGTTTAAGCTCAGCAAATTTGCTGCGCTGTTCAAGGGTAAAATCTTTAAGTGTATTGTTTAACTCTGTCCGGTTGTCTTTTGCAATGCCGGCATTCTCTTCCCTGTTAGTTCTAAAATCATCTTTCAGTGTAATTTCAATCTTTGTTATGTTAGAATGCAGTTCAGCAATTTGCTGAGAAAGTACATTCAATGCTGCTGAAGATTTTGGCCGAAAAACAACCATTAAAACAATGGCAAAGGTTAATAGTATGAGGAGGATTATTAAAAGAATTACCTGCATGGTTTGTTTGTTTTACGGAAAGATACAGTTTTACTTACCCAAGATGTAGGCTCGCAAAAACTTGAATACATTCACTGAAATTATGTGAAAGCTGGTTTGTGCAGTACGCCGGAGAAATATTATTTTTCTTTAGCTTAATTCTATCATACAGGTATTGATGACTATGGTATGTTTACACGTTGCTAACTGCCGTACAGTTCATGGCTTCGGATGTTGGCGAAAAACATCAACATCGGCATTTGGGATACCAAGTTTTATTTTAAGCAATGTGTTGGAAAAGCAATCAGGGCAGAAAAAGCTATAGATTTGATACGTGACCATTTAGTTCCAAACACATTCCTTGTTTGTACCCGCTTTAGAAATAATCATCAAAACGAACAAAGCCGCATGAGTACCTCCGTAATAGTAGCATTGGTAATTGCCAGTATTGCCGCCATCATTTTACTTACTTCCCGGTGGAAGCTAAATGCTTTCATTTCTTTGTTCATAGTATCATTTGTGTTGGCTGTTGCGGTGTTGCCAGCTAAAAACGTTTTTCAAATTATGAAAGAAGGCTTTGGCAGCACCATGGGTGCCACAGGCTTTCTTATTATTTTCGGAACAGTCATCGCCATTATACTGGATACTACCGGTGCCGCCGTCGTGCTGGCCCGTTACATCATTTTAAAGACCGGCGAAAAACATGCTGTGGCTGCTATAGGTATTACGGGCTTTATTGCCGGTATGTCCATTTTCTGCGATTCCGGCTTTATCATCCTAAGCGGGCTGGCCCGTTCTTTTAGTGCCAAAACAAAAACTTCAATGGCGCTGATTGCAGGTGTACTGGGCTGCAGTTTGCTTAGTGTGCATTGCCTTATTCCAACACATCCGGGAGCATTGGCTGCGGCCGGTATACTCAATGCCAATATTGGCCATCTTGTTTTGCTTGGCACGCTGTTTGCCTTGCCAGGAG
>JAYTTM010000534.1:0-1586 GCA_043745055.1 Chitinophagaceae bacterium
ACTAACGATGCTGATGCACTTGCAGCATACAACGCAGTTCATACACGTGCTGGCCTTGATGCGGTTTCTAGGTTTTCTATGGACGATATGCTGCACGAACGTAAAGTAGAATTTGCTTTTGAAGGTGATTATTGGTTTGATATACAACGCCAGGGATTTGAAAAAGCCAAAGCAATGCTTCAGGCACAAGAGAGAGGTACGTATGATTTTAATAGAAACCTCACCAGCTTCAGAGCAACCATTTCATCAGCATCACAATTGTACCTGCCTATACCACAGGCAGAGACAGTGATTGATCCTTTACTGCTTGAGCCAGCTATCCCTTATTATTAATCATCAAACTAATTTTAAAATCGTATAAATTTTAAAACAATGAAAAAATTCAGCAAATTAAATAGTATAGCAGGCATCTTTCTGATGAGCTTGTCCATGTTTTTGTCCTGCACAAAAAAAGAAATAGTTACACCGGTTTTTCAGGTTTCTCCTGTACAGGGAGCAAGTAAATCGGTTGTTACACTTACAGGCTCGGGCCTTAAAGATCTTCGTTCCATAAGTTTTGATAATGGAAATGTAAAGTCTTCTTTTAACCCGGTATTTAATACAGATGGTGCAATCATTTTTCGTGTGCCGGATGAGGCCAATCCGGGCAGTCAGAATATTATATTTACAAATGCCAATGGCTATCAGTACAGCGTACCGTTTAAAGTATTGGGTTTGCCCACTATTATAAGCGTTAACAATTATAATTTTAAAGAAGGCACAACTCTTACCATAACAGGCAAGAATCTCGATGATGTTTTAGCTGTAAAATTTGCCGGCTCTGCGGAGGTTTGCACAGTTGTTTCTAAAACTGCCACCACACTGGTTATTACCATGCCTGCAACTACTAAATACCGCACCTTTCTTGAAATCACTAATCAGGCGGGCACAGTAACCACCCTTGAAGAGTTTGTAAGCCTTACCAATAATTTCAAATTTTTTGATGATACGTATCAAAATGGAGAGCAGGATGCATCCTGGGGCGACGCAGGTTTTATTTCTACAACAGAATTCAAATCAGGCACTGCTTCTTTCGGTAAAAATTACCAGAAAGGAAACTGGCACCAGATGGGTTTTGGCTGGAACAATATCACCAACGACAATTATAAATATCTGTCGTTTTGGATGAAGGGCGGATCAGTCAATATTGATATGTGGGTTTGGACGCAGCGCTCTCCCGGCGACAATTCTCCCTTTGGTAATGCTGGTCAGAAAATTAGTGTACCTGCCAATGTTTGGAGCTATTACAAAATTCCTGTTTCGCAATTAAACCTTTGGGCAAATGGCCCGGCATTCAACCAAATTGGTTGGAGGTTACAAGGACCTGATGGACAGGATGAAAAATTATACCTGGATGATGTGATGTTAGTGAAATAAAAATACATTACAGATTTTCAATAAAACAGCAGCATAGCTTTTAATTCAAATTGTATTGTCATAAAAAAAAATTATCATGAATAAAATAATAAAAAACTTATTGCTGATAAGCATCCCTTTAGCAGCTTCGGTTTTCTTTTTTGCCGGTTGTAAAAAAGAAATTTCAAATC
>JAYTTM010000535.1:0-22000 GCA_043745055.1 Chitinophagaceae bacterium
TGTAGGCGTAAAAATTTCACCCTTGTGAAGCATCCGGGAAATAACAATTTTTTCTTTCAGCATTTCAAAAAGCTTACGTAAGGGTTGGCCGATAAGCATATTGTTTTCCAGGTTAAAGTGCTGTGATAAGGGTTTGTTAGCCCTTATTACATTTAATTTCCGATGTAGTTCCTGCTCTTTTTCAAGGTTTACACCAAAGATTTTTTTAAGCAATAACAGGGAGCCGATAATTCCAAAAACACCAAAGGGGTAAGCTACTGCATATGCCAGTGTAATAAGCGTTTTATCCGTGCCGGTAATATTAAGGTCGCTTACTGCAGCCTGCGCAGCAGCAAGCCCGGGCGTATTAGTAACTGCACCACTCATAATACCCGTCATTACGGTAATATGATTTTTGCTAACAAAATAAAAAGCTATTGTGATGATAACACCAATGCCAACTATTAGGGCTGCCAGTAAATTATTGTTGAGTGCATTCTTTTTTAAGCTGGCAAAAAAGCCAGGGCCTACCTGCAAGCCAATTGAATACACAAAAAGTATTAATCCAAATTCTTTTAAAAAGTGATCGGTATTTTCATCAACAGCAATGCCTGCATAGGACATAAACATCCCCATAAATAATACCCAGGTAACACCCAATGAAATACCACCTATTTTTAATCTGCCCAACCATATACCTATGGCTATTACCAACCCGTAAATTAATACAGATTGTGCGATGGAGTTATGTGTAAACAGATCTGTGAACCAATTGATCATAAAATAAGTTTTATAAAAACAGGCAACAGAAAACCTGTTGCCTGTTTTTGTTTTGATCGTTTATTAAATTAAAAAAAGCAAGCAAACGTCACTATTATTAATGAATTTCTGGTTCTAATTCCCATTTTTCAGGAGAACGCCACAGGGCAGATAATAACAGCTCTCTCATAAAGAAAAATTCTTTTGGAAGCTTGTCATACATTTTTTCAAACAACTCTTCGTGGCCCAGTAATTCCTGTTTGCCAGGTTCCCTCTCTACGGTCATTATTTTTGAAAAATCTTCTTTGCTAAAATCTTCCAATCCGCTCCAGTCCAAATCTTCGTATCGTGGCATCCATCCCAGCGGACTTTCAACAGAAGAAGCTTGTCCTCTTAAGCGTTGTACAATCCATATCAGCACACGGATATTGTCGCCAAACCCTGGCCATAAAAACTGTCCGGTTTCATCTTTTCTAAACCAGTTTACACCAAATATTCTTGGGGCATTGGGAAGGTCTCTGCCAAACTGCAACCAGTGATTTACGTAATCACCAATATGGTAACCCATAAATGGTAACATTGCATATGGGTCCCTTCTTACCTTGCCAACTTCTCCAAATGCAGCGGCAGTAGTTTCGCTGCCCATAGTTGTAGCCAGGTAAACACCAAAGTTCCAGTTGAAAGATTGATATACCAAAGGAATACCTGTACTTCTTCTTCCGCCAAAAATAAATCCATCTATCTGAACACCTTTAGGGTCATCCCAATTATCATCTACTGCAGGGTTTTGGTGAGCAGGTGCTGTAAATCTTGAGTTGGCATGAGCAGCAGGTTTGCCGCTTTTTGGATCCCATGGTTCACCATGCCAGTCTGTTAATCCTTCCGGAATTTCTTTGGTCATACCTTCCCACCAGATGTCTTTATCAGCAGTGATAGCCACGTTGGTAAAAATGGTATTTTCCTTAATGCTTTCCATTGCATTCGGGTTGGTTTTGTAATTGGTACCTGGGGCTACACCAAAATAACCTGATTCCGGATTGATAGCACGTAAATGCCCATCATTGGTTTTATGTATCCATGCTATATCGTCGCCTACGGTGGTGATTTTCCAACCGTTAAATTCTTTTGGTGGAATCAGCATGGCAAAATTTGTTTTGCCACATGCACTTGGAAATGCTGCCGCTACATAAGTTTTTTGTTTGTCTGGAGATTCCACACCCATAATTAACATGTGTTCTGCAAGCCATCCTTCTTCACGACCCATTACAGATGCTATACGCAATGCAAAACATTTTTTTCCCATCAGTGCATTGCCACCATAGCCGCTGCCATAAGAAATAATGGATCTTTCTTCCGGAAAATGAGAGATGTATTTTACGGTTGGGTTACAGGGCCAAACACTTTCTTTTTTACCATTTACTATCGGATCTCCTACAGTATGCAGGCATTTTACAAAACTGTTTTTAGGGATATGCGGTAATACATTCTCACCCATTCTTGTCATAATCCGCATGTTTACAACAACGTATTCGGAATCGGTAATTTCTACACCATATCTTGAATAAGGAGAACCTAAAGGTCCCATACAAAAAGGGATAACATACATCGTTCTTCCTGCCATAGATCCTTCCAGGTGTTTGTCTAAAATTGTCTTCATTTTATTTGGCTCCATCCAGTTATTGGTTGGTCCGGCATCTTCCTTTCTGCGTGAGCAGATAAAGGTTTTATCTTCTACTCTTGCTACATCACTTGCATCGCTGAAACAGGCAAAACTGTTGGGCCTTTTCTCAGGATTAAGCGCAATGAATGTTCCTTTTTTTACTAAATACTGGCATAATCCATCATACTCAGCTTTTGTGCCATCTACCCAGTGTATAGATTTTGGCTCACATAAAGAAGCTACTTGATTAACCCAGTTTTCCAGTTCATTTTTTACCAGAATGTTTTCTAGGATGTAAGCGTTTGTTTGCGGTATCATATTGTTTTTTTTGATTAAGATTATTATTTATTATTGCAACACAAAACTACCATTACGGCTGAACTATAAACTGTTTAAAATCATACGTTCATATGATTTTTATTTGTTTTTTATTAATCGTTTAATAATGCTTTTTTTTGGGATTTTGATCATTGGATTTATATATTGGCATACTATATTTCGGATAGGTGTTTGCAATGCTGGCTAAGTCTGCCTGAACTTACCACATTGCCTCTCCGAAGAAAAGGGGCTAGAATCCTTTACACTTAGGTATTTTGCGTTATCCAAAGGAGACTGTCCAAAGATTTTGTCACACAAATGCTTAACATTATTTAAGGGAGGGAGGATAGAAGCTTTATCCGCTAAGTTTTTTAGGGTGATGACAGGACTTTAGCAGGACAGTATTATTAGTATAATCAAAGAGATAAACTTACAGGTACGGGTTACAATACCTGCTCTGTAAAAATCTTATTGAGCATTGCAGCAGCGTTGGAACATAATCCGGGATGTACTTTGGATGTTTGTAACATGGTACTACGTGTTGCTGTTAGCCAGCGAAACCTGCTTGCAATGGGCAGTTGGCCGATAGGGCTTGCATTGTGAATACCCTTGCATATTTCATCAAAAGCATGCAGGTATAATTCTAATTCATTTACATCTGCCTGCTTGCAAAACAATTTTAATTTATCTTCATCCAACAAATATTTCATTTGCAGAAACTGTTGTTTGGCACAGTACAACACTACACCAACATTCAAAAATTCTTCCCGCTCTACCTTTGGCACCAGGCGAATCACAGCATATTCAAATTGATTATTTTCGGGCATGTTGGGCTTCATTTAAAAATATGGCTGAATTTGCGACTCTGTTTATCAAAAAAGTTTCATAAGCCTGCCTGTGTTCATCAGCAGTTGTAAACGGACTATCAATTACCAGCCATTCATCGGGTATCAATGAAACTATTGAATGAATGATATCATTTGTAAGTATTAAACGAAATGTTGAATCAACCGCATTCAACTCTGTTGCCAGCGGCAATAATACATGATCTTTTACCAGTGTAAAAGGACGAAGTGCCTGCTCCTGCCAGTTATCCCAGGAGTGATGAAAATACAAACAGGCACCATGATCTATCAGCCACAATTCCTTGTGCCAAAGCAACATGTTGGTATTGCGGGCAGTTCGGTCTACATTCATCAGCAGGCAATCTAACCACACTATTTGCGATGCCAGTGTAGCGTCAATGGTTGTAACCACCGGATCAAAAGTAACAGAGCCGGAAAGATAATGCAAGGCCAGGTTAAGGCCTGTACTGGCTTTCAGCAGGTCCTGTATTTCTTCATCCGCTTCCGTGCGGCCAAAGGTTTCATCGAGGTTGGCAAATACGATTTCCGGCATGCGCAGGCCCAATGCACGGGCAATTTCTCCACCAACCAGTTCTGCAATCAATGCTTTTATTCCCTGCCCTGCACCCTTGAATTTAAGCACGTATAAAAAGCCATCATCAGCCTCCGCAATGGCAGGCATGGAGCCGCCTTCCCTCAACGGACTAAGGTAGCGGGTAACATTTACATTTCGTATTTCTGTTTGCTGCATGATGGTTTGATGCGGTTAATTGGCGGTTATAACAAAAATACAATTATACTACTGTAAATGAATTGTTGATACTTTGATTTGCATATTGAAAAGAGAATGTTGAGTTTTTTATGAGATGCTTTTTACTTGTTGTGTGGTTAATTGTACAAATACCATCAAGGCCTGTATGACCTCACTCCAACCCCTCTCCGAAGGAGAGGGGCTAGAACCCTACATTCGTATGTGTTTTAGCGTTGTGAAGAATTTTAGAAATATGTTTTTTAAGGCTCTTATATTTTTTTTGCCATCCTCAAAAAGCGAACAGATAAAAATATACTGGAGCAGGAGAGGCCTGCAATAAAACCAATCCAGATGCCAATGGCACCTAGCCCGGCAGGAAATGCCAGCACATAACCAACCGGAATACCAATTACCCAATACGCAATGCCAATTAGCAGGGTAGGGATTTTTACATCTTTAATTCCCCGAAGTAAACCTGCGCTGATGGCTTGTGTTGCATCAGAAATCTGGAACACAGCGGCAAACAATAAAAACAACGCTGCCATAGCAACCACGCTTTCATCTTTATTAAAAAATAAGGGCAAAGTGTGGTTGAAAACGATGAATGCGAAGGCACAAATAATTCCGTACAGCAATGCTGTAATAAGGGTGCTTTTGCCGATAGACAATATGTGCAGCGGATTTTTGGCACCATAGGAATTACTCACCCTGATGGAGCTGCCTTGAGCCAATCCCATAGAAACCATAAAAGTAAGAGAAGCCATGCTCAAAGCTATCTGGTGTGCTGCCTGTTCTACTGCACCAATGGTGCCAATCATTAACCCGGAAACTGCAAAGGCTCCGGCTTCCATACCAACCTGCAGACCGCTGGGTATGCCAATATGCAATAAGGCTTTAATGGTTTTTATCCGTAATATCCATTGGCTTTTTCTAATGGCAACATAAGGTTTAAATAACGGATGCCATAATATAACAGCACCCAGCGAAAAAAACATTAACGACCGGGTAATGAGTGTTCCCCAGCCTGCACCTACCAGTTCTAGCCGGGGAAAACCCCAGTTGCCAAAAATTAATAACCAGTTGATGAATACATTGAGGGGCATTGCCAGGATCGAAATCAACATGGCTGTTCTGGTGTGTTGCAAACCATCCGTAAATTGCTTAAGCGCCATAAAAAGCAACATGGGTATTACGCTCCAGCCCATCAGTTGCATAAAGGGCACGGCCATCTGTGCAACTTCCGCATCCTGCCCCAAATGAAACAAAATATTTTTACCCAGCACCAGCGTGATGGATATGCAGGCAGCTGTAATGGCGCAAACCCAAAAGCCATTGTAAAAATAATGTGATACCTCCTCCTCATCCCGGCGGCCATGATGCATAGATACCAGTTGTGATACAGAGATAGTCATGCCAATACCAATTACAAAAGGAATGGTTAATACCCCCAGCACTAATGCCGCTGCTGCCAGTTGTTTGTAACCCAAAGCGCCTGCCATGGCCGTGTCTATTATGTGCAGTGCCATTTGCGCCAACTCACCAAAAATGATGGGGAGCGAAAGCTTCAGTGTTTTTATTGCGTCTTTATACAGCGTTGTTGGCATCTTATTTAGTTGGTGGGCAAAGATGCCTTATTTAAAGTATTTGTTGGAAATTAAAACCCTAATTGCTTATGAAAACGGGTATTAAATTTATGTAAACGGGCAGGTAAACAAACAAAAATTCAGCAATGTTTAACCAGCCCAGATGAAATTGATAGCGATAAAATGCCCATTATCTTAAACGTTAGCAGGCCCTAACTTTTGGCAATGCATTGTGTTTGTTTACCTAAGTTGTCTATGAGATGAGAGTAGGCCTGTCGATGGTAGGAGTGGAGCAACCTCCATCCACCTGCTGGTAGATTGCATGCAGCGTTGCTCTAAGAAGCAAGGTGGTTAACGATGTAACAGGTGCATCTGTAAGAGTCGGCGGTACAGAGAATCTCTATGAGGTCTAGATAATTGCTTAATAAAGCAAAAAGAAACGATGCACATGATTGTTTAAAGGAGTTAACATTCGTTATGAGTTTCCAGAAGTATCATCTGCATCCGGGATATAGCCGCCGTGACTTACAGACAGGCTCATTGATGGAACTGGAGAACCCGCTGTTGTTGAATATGCCAGCGTAAGGTAAAATTGTTTGATGCACCGCACGACAGAACGTACAAACGGGCGTAGAGCACAAGGCAGCATGCGAAGCACCCGTAAGTTGTAATAGCGCTTCATAAACCACAGAAGCGTAGGATGTACCCGTAGTAGCTAAGATGTTGCTGTAATAAGGGGTACTCAAGATGTAAAAATTAGAGAACACAAAACAAGCGCAAGCGATGATTAACATGTTTATCCAACCAACTGGCTAACGCAGGTTTACCAATTGGTTGGGAAATCTTGAAGAGCCGTATGAATAGAGCCAATCTCTTACGGTTCTGTGAGGAGCTTGGGGTGAAACTCTCCTTGTTTACTCTGCTGTACTTAGTTATTGTTTTTCATATGTCCTAAAGGATCCACCGTCTAGCGGGAAAAAGCCTGAAAGTAAACTCAATTTGTTTGCAAAAATTTGGAAAAATATTTTGTTGCTTAGGGTATCATTATCAAATATTATTCTCTTTGTATATTGTCCTGGAGAAATTATTAATCCAACTTGGCTGCTTGTAGTTGTGTCCTCGGTTACTTTGTAATGTCCTTTTTTTATAAGAACTCCATTCGAAAAGGTCGAGTACACAGTGTCAGTAAATTGATAAATTGAACCATTACCAGACGAATAGTTTATAGTCATATTTCCTTCAACTTTTCGTAATTCCCAGCTCCCAATTAAATCAGTTCCTATTAAACTTTGGCTTTTGTCCTTTTTGCATCCATACAAAATATAAATTGTCACGATTGAATAAACAAAATAAATAAATACTTTCATAATTATGTTTTTATTGCTGACAAATTAATTGCATAAAGCGTTGCATTCATAGTAGGCTTTTAAAAGTATTGATGCAGGTTGGGGCTTTTATTTCTTTTAATTTTTTTTTGGGGTTGTTTAATTGCCCATTGTAATAATTGCATCTCCTTAACCCGGAAGAATGTTTGGATTGAGATGAAAAATATTATTAGGGTCGTATTTTTTTTTCACTTGTGCAAGACGGGAGAAGTTATTGCCAAATACAGCTTTCGCTGTTGATCCACCTGGCACACTCATATAGTTTGCATAAATACGCCCACCAGAATACGCTTGCAATTGCGCAAAAGTTTCATTGTGCCATGATAGGCATTCGGCTGTATCAGTTGAATTCTGCCAATTCACCCAAAACGCAAGATGTGCGGAACCCGGTTTACGAAGTTCAAATGCAGTGACATCCGGCAAAATGCGGCAAACTTCCCCATGCATATAGTGACTAAAATCAAAGTACACGGCACCTGAACGGGGAGCTTTTGCCAATCGATCTAAAACTAATTCTATTACCTCATCTGACATTTGTTGTATATATATGCCTTTCTCTGAATTAAACTTGAACGGAGTTGATGGATCCTCAGACATGGTATATACTTCCGAAAAAGGTCTTCGTTTTACGCTATCCTGTTCAGGAATACTGAATTTGCGGAAGTTGTCAAGCAAACGTTCCCCTGCATCAAGATCACCAAAATAAACAAAATCTACCCAGCACTTATTACGGGAAAGATAACAGTCTGCCTGCAACTCGTCTGGAGCGGTGGACATAAATTTGTTGAAAAATCTAGTTATGAAAGGGGCATCAGCAAGGGAGTAAAAAAAACTGCCCCCAAGCATTTCTTTTACCGGCTGTAATTTATATTCGATAGAACTAACAATTCCAAAGTTACCACCGCCACCTCGTATTGCCCAGAAGAGGTCCTCGTTGGTAGTAGAATCAGCTGTACGAATTTCTGCCGCAGCCGTTATCAACCTTGCGGAGATCATATTGTCACAAGTAGCACCATATTTTCCCGAGAGCCAGCCTAGTCCCCCGCCTAGCGCAATTCCAGAGCCCACACTGCCACACTCACCTAATACAGGTGCCAGTCCATACGGTGCAGTCGCAGCTAAAATTTCTTCCGCAGTGATACCAGCAGTAACAATAGCGGTCTTGCTATTCGCATCTATTGTAATGCCCTTCATTTGTGAAAGGTCTATCACCATACCCATTTCGCAAGTGCCCCAACCCATATTGCTATGATTGCCTGACCGTATTGCAATTTCTAACTGATACTCCCTGGCAAAGTCAACACATCTCAAAACATCCTCTTCCTTTTTGCATGTTGCGATGATGGCGGGATGTTTATCCATTATTGGATTGATAACTCGTGACCAGCGCTTGCCCTCATATGCTGCATCCCCAGGAAGAATAATCTGCCCGCTAAACCCTTTTCTAAGCTTTTTGATTGCATCAGGATTCAAAGAAAAATGGGATGTTCTTAAAATGTGTCCACAAGAGAACAAAAGAGGGAGTACAGCTGCGGTAATTGCAGACTGTTTGATAAACTCTCGCCGTGTTTTTATTTTTGGTTCTAAGCTCATATAGATAAATTTTGATCCTTATGGTAGTACACATTAAAATGACTTATGAACGTATCATTCGCAGCGTTTGCCACCAACAATTGGGTATTGCTGCAGGCAGGTATCCGATAGCTAGCTGATTCATTGCTGTATCTGCCCCAACCGCTGCAGAATAAAAATATAAAAGTAAAATATAACAAACAAAAGTTTAGTATTTTTTTAAGCCGGAGCAAATACTGATAACGATAAAATGCCCTTTGGCCCATCAATCTGGCAGCCATAGATTGGCGAGATATTTAGTTGTGCCACAAAAAGTATCGAAAGCCTGTTGGTGAAGGGTTGTTGTATAAAAGGTGCAATAAAAATCTTCCTGTTATTTGTAAAATCATAAAAAATATTCAACGGTTTTAAGGCACAAAAAATGGAGCAAAGGCAGCAAGAAAAGCATCTAAAAGTATACAAACTATTGCAGGCAGATTGGTAAGGGAATTAGGCCGAAAGCTTCCACTGATGCGGCTTTGGCTTTATCCTGCCGCACTCATACTGTATCAGCGGGTGTTATCGCAAAAGCGTGGCGATAGTGATAAAATTTATAGCCTGCATGAACCCAATGTAAAATGTTATTCAAAAGGAATGGAGCACAAGATATTTGAGTTTGGCAGCAAGGTATCTAATATTGTCAACCAGCAGACGGGCATCACAATGGGTGCTATTAATTTTACCCAAACTTTACATGATTCCAAAACAATTCCAGAGGCATTAGAACAGTACGAAAGGCTTAATAGAAAAGAAGATAAAGATGCCTTTGTAGACAGAGGCTACAGAGGCATAATCAACTACAAGGAAACTGCCATCCATGTACCAACGCTAGATAAAAATATCAAAAAGGATAAACGTAAAAAGCATAGCGGAAGGGCAGCAATCGAACCCGTGATAGGGCATTTAAAACAAGATTACCGGCTATGCCGAAATTATCTCAAAGGAATCATTGGCGATAATATGAACGTTATTTTATCTGCCGCCGCAATGGATTTTAAACGAGCGATGATCCTCTGGCGCAAAGAGGCAATAAGATGTTGGTTACTCATCTGCAGGTTAATTGCAGCAGTTTACCGGAATTTTATTGCCCAAAAACCTAACCCTACTTTTTGAGGGATGACTAATTAGTTAATATTTTTTTTTGGATTAAAAAAATAATTCCTGCTATAGACATAGCCTGAATAAAATCCAAAAAACAAAGTTTATTCTGTTATAATTACTATGACATATTTATAAAACAGCATACACCCATCATGAACTAATAAACTCTATTTGTAAATTTTTATTGTACAAAAGCTCAATTATTGTAGTAAAATTATTAGTCAGCTTGTACTAAAAATTCTATCGTGGATGTTTTAATCAGTTTACTTCAATTTTTTATAAAGTTTGTTAGGGTGAAAAAATAGGCCAATATGCCACTTAAACACAACAGGCTCTTTTTCATTAGTACCCCTTAGCTATAAAATATAAATAACCATCTCGTATGGCTGGATCTTAGCAAACTATGTTTTCAAAATTTACCGCGGTAGTTTTTCAACTCAATTATAAATGGTTCTATCAGTATATTTGCAGCCGTTTCAATAAAAGCAACGCATCAAAATATAAGCTTTGGGTGCTGTTTAGCATCATAATGATGTATAATCAGTTAGGTAAAAAAATCAAAAATAGAAATCAATTTCTTTGTCTCCGTTGGGGATAGAGGTAAAACAGTTATTATGTATCGTTCTCATACCTGTGGCGAATTAAGAATTGCCGATGTAAATAAAGAAATAAGCCTTAGCGGATGGGTGCAAACTGTACGAAAATTTGGAAGCATCACTTTTGTTGATCTTCGTGATCGCTACGGTATTACACAGTTGTTGTTTGCTGAAAATTTGAATGTACTGTTGGATGCTAATCCACTTGGCCGTGAGTTTGTATTGCAGGTAAAGGGAAAAGTAAATGAACGTAGTAATAAAAACACCCATATTGCAACCGGAGAAATAGAAATTTTGGTTGCTGAATTTACCATACTAAATAAATCAGCAGTACCACCCTTCACAATTCAGGATGATACCGATGGTGGCGATGAACTAAGAATGAAATACCGATTCCTCGATTTGCGCAGGAATATGGTGAAGAAAAATCTTGAATTGAGATACGCTGTTGGGCGTAGTACAAGAAACTACTTGCATGAAAATGATTTCATGGATATTGAAACACCCTTTCTTATTAAATCAACGCCAGAGGGTGCAAGAGATTTTGTAGTGCCATCCAGGATGAACCCAGGACAGTTTTATGCATTGCCGCAGAGTCCGCAAACATTTAAGCAATTGTTGATGGTGAGTGGTTACGATCGTTATTACCAAATTGTAAAATGTTTTAGAGATGAAGATTTAAGGGCCGACCGTCAACCTGAGTTTACACAAATAGATTGTGAAATGAGTTTTGTTGAGCAGGAAGATATCCTGAATATGTTTGAAGGATTGGTAAAACGTATTTTTAAAGACGTAAAAAATGTTGATTATACTGATGTGGTAGAAAGAATGACCTGGGAAGAAGCCATGTGGAATTATGGTAATGATAAACCAGACATTCGTTTTGAAATAAAAATTTCGAATCTGAAATTCCCGCAGCATACATTCCCAAATAAAGCAGACTCGTTAAATAACTCCCCTTTAGGGGATGGGGGTTTTCCTGTTTTTGACGATGCAGAATCCGTATTGGCCATTGCCATACCGGGTTGCAGCGAATATACCCGTAAGCAAACAGACGAATTAACTGAGTGGGTAAAACGTCCACAGATTGGGATGAAGGGATTGGTTTTTATAAAATGTAATGCAGATGGAACCTTCAAAAGCAGTGTTGATAAGTTTTACAGTCCGGAAAAATTGAAAGCAATTGCAGATGCTACCAATGCAAAAGCAGGTGACCTTGTCTTGATTTTAGCAGGGGCTGAAGAAAAGACAAGAAAAGCGACAAGTGATTTGCGTATGTACATGGCAGATAAACTGGGCATGCGTAAAAATGATGAATTTAAATTATTATGGGTATTGGATTTCCCTTTGTTTGAATATGCAGAAGATGATAACCGGTGGGTAGCAAGGCACCACCCGTTTACTTCGCCCAAGCCCGATCATATTGATACGATGATAAACAATAATCCGGTGATTGAAAATGCGGCTGAATATCTAAAACATCCTTATGCTGGCATTAAAGCAAATGCTTATGATATGGTGCTGAACGGAAACGAAATTGGAGGCGGCAGCATACGTATTTTTCAACGGGCACTGCAGGAAAAAATGTTTGATGCACTAGGTATGGATGCTGAAGAACAACAACATAAATTCGGCTTTTTATTAGGCGCTTTTGAATATGGCGCACCGCCACATGGTGGGCTGGCTTTTGGTTTCGACCGTTTATGTGCTATCTTGGGTGGAAGCGAAAGTATTCGTGACTTTATAGCCTTCCCCAAAAATAATAGTGGCCGGGATGTGATGCTGGATGCACCCAGTACGATTGATGTAAAACAATTTGAAGAGTTGCAGATTAAATTGGATTTGAAATAAGGTAATCGAATTTTAAGTTTATATCTTTTAAAAGATCGTAAATTCTTTCGGATTTAAATGCAAAAACCTGTCAAAAGTTTGGCAGGTTTTTGCATTTTTAAAAAAAAGTATTTAACAGCAAAACAAACCGCTATAATTTACTTTGCTATAAAAGAATTTCCTACCTTACAAATATGACTACAAGTCAAATTCCATTGGCAGAACGCCTACGCCCTTCTTCATTAAATGAGTTAGCCGGACAGCAACACCTTACCGGTAAAGGCAGCATTTTACGCACTGCAATTGAAAATGGCAAAGTGCCCAGTATGATCTTGTGGGGGCCGCCAGGCGTGGGAAAAACAACCATTGCCAACATCATTGCACAAACATTACAGGTTCCCTTTTATACATTAAGTGCCATCAGCAGCGGAGTTAAAGAAGTGCGTGAAGTAATTGAAATGGCTAAATCTCAGCAAAATGTAATTCTTTTTATTGATGAAATTCATCGGTTCAACAAAGGGCAGCAAGATGCGCTATTGGGTGCAGTAGAAAAGGGTATCATCACCTTGATAGGCGCTACTACAGAGAACCCCTCTTTTGAAGTAAACAGCGCTTTACTAAGCCGATGCCAGGTTTATGTGTTGCGGTCGTTGGATGAAAATGATTTGATTGCTTTATTGAATCATGCTTTGCAAAATGACGTGGTTCTAAAGACAAAAACGTATGAATTAAAAGAAACCGCTGCTCTTATAAATATATCCGGAGGCGATGCCCGTAAATTATTAAATCTGCTTGAACTTGTGGCCGGCTCACCAAACTCCTCCAAAGGTGGCACTTTAGATCCTGATAATGTATTGGTCATTACTGATGAGTTAGTAATGGCTGTTGCCCAACAACGTATTGCCATCTATGATAAAAAAGGAGAGCAGCATTATGATATAATTTCCGCCTTTATCAAATCTATACGTGGCAGCGATCCCAATGCGGCTGTGTATTGGCTGGCAAGAATGATAGAAGGGGGAGAAGATGTGAAATTTATTGCAAGACGGTTATTGATTTTAGCAAGTGAAGATATTGGCAATGCCAATCCCAATGCCTTGTTGCTGGCAAATGCCACTTTTGATGCAGTAAATAAAATCGGCTATCCGGAATCAAGAATTATTTTGTCGCAGTGTGTTACTTACCTTGCTGCTTCTGCAAAAAGCAATGCTGCCTATGTTGCCATTGGCGATGCATTGGCAGCGGTACAAAAGCATGGTGATTTGCCTGTGCCTTTGCATATTCGCAATGCGCCAGCCCCTCTTATGAAAAATCTTAATTATGGTAAAGACTATGCCTATGCTCATAATTACGAAAACAATTTTTCGCCGCAAGAATATCTACCCAAAGAAATTAGTGGCACAACATTTTACAACCCCGGAAACAATGCAAGAGAAGCTGAGTTACGAAAAAATTTAAAAGCATGGTGGAATGATAAATATGGATATTAAATATTATCCAATAAAATTGTAACCTTAAACAAGCGCCAATTTTAATTTTAGAGAAAGTAAAACAAGGAGTTCGTTTCTACATTCCAAAAACAGTAGATACAGAATAAAAAAAATTACCAAACAATTACAAGAGCATGAATTAATTTCAAACACGAAATATAAAATATATAGTTATGTTAATTCGAAATTTACTGCTGGTTGTTTTTAGCAGTTTTATGTTGGTTTCCTGCTCAAAACAGACTACTGATAATAATAACAGTGGGGTAGTAGTAGCTTCTTCTGTTTTAAATGTAGCTTATGGTACAAATCCACAGCAGCAAATGGATGTTTACCTTCCGGCTGGTAGAACCATTGCCAGTACTAAAGTTATTATAATGATACATGGTGGCGCATGGTCTGCAGGATTGGGGACAAGGGCAGATGTTGCAGTATATGTAGATACACTCAAAAAAAGGTTTCCGGATTATGCTATTTTTAACATTGATTACCGGCTTTTTTCTTTACCCAATACCAATACATTTCCAACCCAGGAACTTGATGTAAAGGCTGCTGTTGAATTTGTTTACAATAAAAGAGGCGACTATTTAATTAGTGACAAGTTTGTATTGGTTGGAGTTAGTGCCGGTGCACATTTAAGTTTGTTGCAAGCCTACAAAAATTCGATGCCAGTAAAGGTAAAAGCGGTAGTTGATTTTTTTGGACCAACCAATTTAAATGATTTATATAATAACCCCGGAGTAATACCGCCATTAAATATTACTGCAATTATGAATGGTACACCAACCACTAACCCTTCTCTTTACCATCAAAGCAGCCCAATTAATTTCGTAAATGCTACAACGGCATGCCCAACAATTATATTACAGGGAAGTGCAGATCCACTGGTGAACGCAGTGCGGCAATCAGGTGCTTTAAACGATAAATTGCAAATTGCTGGTGTTCCAAGAGAATATGTATTGTACAGTGGAAAAGGTCATGGTGATGATTGGGATAGTGCTACCTTTTTTGATGCATTTAACAGAATAGAAGCATTTTTAAGATTGTACAATCCGTAGGGTTTTTATACCTATAGCCCTTAGGGATTGTCTGTTGAAATATTTAGGTACACATTACATAATAATAGTTCAATTTTGATGCTACAATACAAGAGTGATTATTTTTTTCATTTCCTCAAAATAAAAAAAATAATAAAATCATATTTGCCAATGAAGCCCCATAAAGTTTACAGGCCGGGTTCAAAAAAAAGCATTTATTGTGTTAGATACATCATAGTTTTTCTATGCCCGCTTCTTTTTTATTGCAATTTAATTTTTGCCCAATCCGTTGATGCTGTTTATTCAAAAGATACAAAAGCAGATAACAAAACAAAGCTGTACAGAAACATACAGAACAATGCTATTATCAAAAACTTATCACTTCTTTTAACCGATAGTTCTGAGGAAAACTGGATGGATGCTTTTTGGGGGATGGAATTAATCCGGTACAAAACTCCATGGGCTGATAGTCGTATCTATACAGCATTTGATGGAATTGAAAAGAGAGGCATCCCTTTTAAAAGAGCTCTATTGGAATTGGTATTTACCAATTATCCTTTTGAGTTTACAAAGCAGGTTACCCAATTAATGTACACTGCGGAAACTGATAAAATTTTCGCTATGTGTGCCGAGTACCTGATGAAAGTAAAGCCGGAACTAAAAAGCTCTGTTGCAGCTATTCTTGTAAAAAAACTTGCCTTAAATAAGGACGCAGCAATATTGAATCAGTTAGATTTTAGAATGAATGATGTACCTGGTAAAAACAGGATGCCTGATATTAAAGCATTATTGCATCATCCATTTTTTGAAAATGCAACAATTGTATTTAGCTTTCAAAGACGCAACCGGAATTATCCCGGGTTGGTAATTGTAAGAGACAGTGTTGGTAATTTTGTAAACGATATTTATGGTAGTATTTTTTCTGTGCCACAGTTGGCAAGAAGCATCACCGATCTTCCAGGTTATTTAACTAATGGCAATACACCACAGGGAATTTTTAGAATGTTTGGAACGGATGTAAGCAGAAGTAATTTTATTGGACCTACTCCCAACATTCAATTAACCATGCCATATGAAACAAGCCTGCAACATTTTATGAATGATTCCTCCATTACCGATACCAGCTGGACTACTGATTGGTATAAAAAATTATTACCGGAAAGCTGGAACAATTATTATCCTATTTACGAATCGTTTTACGCCGGTAAGGCTGGCCGAACAGAAATTATTTCGCATGGTACTACCATTAATCCCGAGTATTACAGAGGCCAGCCATACTATCCCTTAACACCATCGTTAGGTTGCCTATGTACCAAAGAAATTTGGGATGAAGCAAATGGAAGAAGAATTATAAGTGATCAGCAAAAACTAGTATCAGCTTTACTTAAAGCTGGTGGCGCAAATGGATATGTGATTGTGATTGAATTGAATGATGAACAAAGACCAGTTGAGGTAAATGATGTACTGTCACTTTTGAGTAAATAATCGTTTAGCGTTGGATATTATATACTTAAAATAAGCATTCAGTATACTAGATTTGTTCAAAAAAGGTAACACAAGGCAGCTTTGAAAAGCTGCTCTTGTGTTACCGTATGTTAGTTATTTTAGAGAGCTCCATTTCAAAAGCCAAAAAGAAATCCGGGATTCAATAATTTAGGAATCAAAGTTTTAAATGCCGTATTTTTTTCTTTGATAAGTTCGTTAGATTTTTCCCTGTTACCAATTATTTTATATCCAAGAGATGGAAGGGTTACTGTAATTCCTTTATGAGTGATACTCATAACATTACTTTTAAAATCAGTAATATTTTCTTCTATCAGGATAATATTTTCATTGATACAAACTTTGGTTTTTTCCAGCCTGATATTCAAGTAATTTTCAGCCATCATTTTTATTGCATTAATTTCTTCCTGCTTAATTATTATAGGTTTTGAAAGCCAATAAACCATGTTAATAAAAGATGGGGCTTTTCTTACTATCTGCATCTCCGTTTCGTTAACTGATACAAAAACAAAAGAGGTAAATAAAGGTTGATCTTCTACGATACGTTTACTTCCTCGTTTCCTTTCAACTTTAACGATAGGGCAAAAATTTTGTATCCCTTTTTTGGTTAAAAATTCTGCTACTTTTTTCTCTTGTTTTTGTTTTGTACTGATGATTAGCCAATTGCGTTCCATGTAGTTTTTTTTAGTGGGTTATTTACGAATTAAGGTTTTACTACTATTGTTATTGGCGAGGTTGCAGTTATTTCTATTAATTTTTAACAACCTGATCAATTCTATACATATTGTAGTGACTAGTACTAAACTACTGTTGTGCCAAAATATAAGTAATTGAAAAATAAGTAGTTATCTTTTTTTGGATATCGGAAAATTCCTATATTCGGAATTGTTTTTAAATGTTGGAAAAAGCATGGGTTGAAGTTTACTTTTCATAACTATTTCCTATCTGAATTTGTTGCAAAAAATAAAGGATAATAGAACAACTTATTACCTGTATAGGGTGGGTTATGTTTTGTTTTTTAAAATGAATTTGAAAGTTGAAGGAAAATATAAAACCATGGTGTAGATGGAAGTATTTTATTACAGGTTGTGTTTATAATTGTTATACGCTCCAATTTTTTTTATTAATCATTGATTAAAAACTTAAAAAGATATCCACATGTAAACAATGGGCACATAGTCTACTTTTTGGAATTTTTTTTATAATGTATTACCAATCAATTTAATTATTTATAAAATATTTTTTGATAAGGTAGTTAAATACACATAAGAAAATTATATTTTCAATATTTGGGGATTTTTTTTGTTACCTACATACCTAAAATGTTTTGTTAGCCGTTTTATGTACACATTTTATTTTTATCTAAATGCACTGTTATAAGATTGATATTTAGAAAGGATAGAATGCATTGGTTGATTTAATTTAGATATGCAACGGTTCAATTCATATACCGATATATCAAACATCTCCTTTCAAATACTAGCCCGTTTTATTCCATACCCCCTATTACCTAACCCTACATTAATACTTATTTAATGTAGGGTTTTATTTTGCCGGGAATTTTTCTTCTTGCCAGAGAATTTCTATAAATAATTTGTTGATTTATGCAGCTTATTTGATAAATAGAAATTAGTGATTTATTTTTTTTCCATTAACTGTTGTATATGAATAGGTGGCAATAGCCTACGGTAACTTGTGAAAAATTTATTTTAGCCATCCAAATTTATACACCATGTAAATAGGGAAAACTGCTTCATTGTTAACATGTAAACATTGAATTGGGGAATTATTAAATCCAACAGTTAAACCTTAAAAACACTTTTTATAAGTTGTTGTGATTATAAACATGATAATCCCAATCGAATGTATTATGTTGGCAAAATCAAAGTAGATTTGAAAAAATCAAATTGGGGATATTGTAAAATATGTCTCGCCATGAAATAGACTGACTACAATTTTTAAAACATGCTACCTTATGAAACAATAATTATCATCATTTGCAATTATTATTTCGTTCGGTCACTTTGCTTTTGGGCAAAATGAAGGGCCCAATGAAGTAACACCACAGGTGCTGCAAAAAATTAAGGCTGATATAGAGATGTAAATTCCGGCACTTAAAGAAAAGTTGTTAGAGCTGGAAAACACAAGTGATTTGATTGAATTCTCGTTGGACACATTTAGGATTGAACAAATTGTAACCAAAAGAATGGACATTGATTATAGCACACCTGGCATGAACATAACAATCAACGAAAAGACTGCTGCTTAAAATAAATTAATGAACAGGTATTACAATAAATTGTTGAAAGTGCTTAAAGCAGCAGACAAAAAAAAATGATTTGGTAGCTCCTCAAAAAGCCTGGCTTACCTATCGTAATGCAGAGAAAAAATTTATTGGTACCATGACGAAAGAATTATATTCAGGAGGAGGAAGCATTCAGTGAAATATTACCACAATTGCATATTCGGAAATAGTTGTAAAAAGATCTCTTGAGATTTTTAATTATTTTGACAATATTGTTAAGGATAATAAATAAGTCTGCCCTCAAACAGAAGGTCCATTGTTCAGTCATAAAGCAGAAAAATAGTTCAGATTTTAATAATGATAAATTATAACTTTATTGCCCATTCATTCAGCATTGGCCTACCCAGCAATGCGTTAGCCTCGGCATCATTCGAAAACATTTCCTTTACCGGATCCCATTGCAGGGAGCGGTTTAACTGGTAAGCTATGTTACCAATATTACAAACAGTAGCAGTGCGATGCCCTGTTTCAACATCACAAACAGGCATAGTACGTTTACGCATAGCATTTAAAAAATCCTTGTAATGATCTGTACTTTTGTACACATGCTTCTCAGATTCTCCAATAATTCTGTCTTTTAAAGAGGCTGGTGTTGTTTCTATTTTACCCCGCTCAATTCTTATCTCGCCTTCTGTACCTGTAAAGAGAACTGCATTTTCCCAGGCCCATTTTTCATGGGTCATTACAGTGCCGTTTTTATACCGGAAAGTAAGGTTTGGATGCATTCCTCCATCCGGAGCAATTACTTCCACAGGGCCGCTGTTATCCATATCAAGCGCCCATTGAGCAATGTCAAACATATGAGCACCCCAATCAGTAACGCCACCACCACCAAACTCTTTATATCGGCGCCAGTTAGGATATACATCTTTTGAAATCGACGGCGCAAGTTCTGAATTAAACTTACTTGCTGCATTGGGCCCAAGCCATTTACTCCAGTCCAATCCATGAGGTATTGGTTCTGCAGCAAGATCATACTTTATGGGCGGAGGACCTACACTAACTTTTATACTTTTTATTTCACCAATGTATCCATTACGAACCAATTCAACCGCCTGCCTGAACTCAGCCCAGGAACGCTGCATACTGCCAGTTTGAAAAACCCTTTTATGCAGGCGGGTTGCGTTTACCATTGCCCGGCCTTCTTTTACAGTTAATGAAAGCGGCTTTTCGCAAAAAATATCTTTACCAGCTTCGGCTGCCCTTACTGCTCCTGCGGCATGCCAGTGATCAGGGGTAGCTATTACAACCCCATCAATATCTTTACGGGCCAGTAGTTCCCTAAAATCGTTGAATACAGGTATGTCGGCATATTTGCCTGCATGTTCATTTTTACTGTAATAGCTTTTAATGTTGTCAAGCGTTAAAATTCCTTTATCACGGTACACTTCACTCAGTGCTAAAATCCTTACTTCGCCAGTATTCAAAAAGGCTGAAGTTAACCCCCTGCCTTGTTTGCCGGTACCTATAAAGCCCAGCGTAATCATGTCGCTTGGTGCAATGTACATGCTGCCATCAGGCTTTCTTCCACCTAAAACAAACCTTGGCAAAATAAAAAATGCCGTTAACGCTTTGGCGGTGGTGCCAACAAATTTTCTCCGGTTTATGGAAGCAGGTGTTGCTTTTTTCATTTTTTTAATTTTAGGTTGAATTTAAATGTTTTTTTTTATTACCTGTAATTAAAAAGTAATGGTTGAAATAGATCAGCATAATAAAAATTGGTTGCCCGTTTTTTGCCCCGATTCTGTTAAAGGAGAAATGGGCGAAAATTTAGCTACAATGCGTTTGGAACTTTAAGGAATTGAATTTAAAAAATGAACAATTAGTTGGCAGATTTGGCAATCAATATTTTTGTTAAGGAACAGGCAGCCTGGTTACTTAAATGAAACTACCACTTCTTCTCGAAACAGATCTGCGGCACATGCATATACTTATTCAAATCCATCCTTTACTGTTTCCCAAAATGCATCCAGTGCTGCAATGCGTGGTTTAAGAAAAGTAATAATAGCAGGCCAGTCTGCTTCGTCTAATACAGATACATTGTTAAGCCCAAGGCTGATGCGGCTGATGGTTTGTCCATTTTCATCAACTACTGCAGCATACCACTGCCACTCATTACCGGTATTTTGTTCCAGTAATTTTTTTAATGCCACAAAGTGGTTGTAGTAATGTAACCTCTCAGCATCAATTAAATGCTGTATCTCAATTCCAACACTAGCGTTTTGACTATCTGCATCCAACCGAAAAAAGATGTTGCGGACACCGGTTTTATAGTTTAGCCAATTGACTGCTTCGCCGGTTGCACCCGGCACCGGTTTCATGTACTGTCCAAATATTGTCCAGAATTTTTTTCGCTGTTTTGAAATTTGTTTTATTGTATACATATTCGTTGCAAATCTGGCAAAATGTTAGCAAAATTGGATAAAAGCATTCTAGCAAACATATTTGAATTGGTAGCAATATCTTCAAAGAGTGAGCCTAAAGAGAATTCTCCACCGACAGATCTTTTTTATGGTAATGATAAAATCAACCGGCACAATTGAAACACAATGGGAAATACTTTCTACATAATTAAAAAAGCGGCTTGCATTTTTTTTAATTTAAACAATTACAAGGATTGTACGTAGCAAAGTTTTCTGTAAGGATCTTATTTGTAGCAGTATTATTAAGTATAAGTGTTGCCATTGTTAATAGTGAGCCTGGCATGCTTATTTCTATCAGCATAATTTTACTAAGGTTTATTAGTCTCTAAACTCCTCAACAATCATCAGTCCTTTTTCTCCTCCATCTAAAATGGCTATCCCTAGCCTGCTGAAATGAGCGTTTAAGATATTTGCACGATGGCCGGGAGAATTCATGAGTCCGGTATGAGCTGATAACAAGGCATTTGAATGAGCCAGATTTTCGCCTGCTGTTTTAAAACGAATTTGTAGTTTCTTCATTCTTTCAAATGGATCTGTTCCTTCAGGCGTTTTATGAGAAAAATAGCCTCTTGTAAACATATCCTCAGCATGTTTAAGTGCAGCGTTTTGCAAAGCCTTATCTGCCACTACTTTTATTAGCCCAATTGCTGCTCTTTCCTTGTTTACCAGTTGCAATAATTGTTGCTCCAGATCGGGTCTTGAAAAGAAGTTCTCACACTTAAATTCTTCAGATAGATTAACGCCCGGACCTTCTTCAAAAGCGCCTGAAATTTGTTGCTGATCTGGTATATTGAAGACGTTGCTTATTTTATTGACAGCCCACCAAG
>JAYTTM010000536.1:0-5762 GCA_043745055.1 Chitinophagaceae bacterium
GGATGCCTTTAAAAACCCTCCGTCCGTTACCTTTGCCGCTATGCACTACGCTTCGATAGAAAATATTACCAAATCGTTTGGGATACGGACCTTGTTTAAAAACATCAGTTTTCATGTGGAAGAAGGCGATAAAATTGCCTTTGTTGCCCGCAATGGCTGCGGTAAATCTACCCTGTTAAAAATTATTGCCGGCATTGAACACGCCGATAGCGGAACGGTATGGGTACGCAAAGAAGTAAAAGTGATAATGCTGCAACAGGATACCTTGTTTGACGAAGACAAAAGTATTTGGGACAATGTGCTGCGGATGGATAACCCCGTTGTAAAAGTGGTTAAAGAATATGAAATGTTTTTGGAGCAGGAAACGGACGACATTGATAAATTGACCGATTTAATGGGCAGGGTGGATGAACTGAACGCCTGGAATTTTGAAAACGATTTACAACAGATTTTGGGTAAGCTAAACCTGCATCATTTAAATGAGCAGATGAAAAACCTAAGTGGCGGCCAACGCAAAAGAGTTGCACTGGCGCAGGCATTAATTGAAGCACAAATTCATGAAGGCAAATGTTTGCTGATATTGGATGAACCTACCAACCACCTGGATGTATCGATGATTGAATGGCTGGAAGATTACCTGGGTAACCAAAAAAGCACCCTGCTGCTGGTAACGCATGATCGCTATTTTTTGGATGCCGTTTGCAATGAAATTGTAGAGATGGATGAAGAAAAAGTATTTGAATACAGGGGCAACTACGATTACTTTCTGGAGCAAAAAAGTTTACGCCAGGAGGTAGCGCAAAGTGAACTGCAAAAGGATAAAAATATTTTTAGAAAAGAGCTGGAATGGATGCGCAAGCAACCCAAAGCAAGAACCACCAAATCAAGATCGAGAGAGGATGCTTTTGCGGTGATTGAAGAAAAGGTAAGTTTGAAAAAAGAGGATGCAGAATTAAGTCTACAGGTAAAAATGACAAGGTTGGGGGGCAAGGTTTTGGAGATGATAAAAATCAACAAGGCTTATGGCGATAAAGTGCTAATTAAAGGTTTTGATTATACTTTTAAAAGAGGCGAACGGGTGGGTATTGTGGGTAAAAATGGCATTGGTAAATCAACCTTTTTAAAAATTGCCTTGCAACAGGAGAAGCCCGATAGTGGTAAAATCAATCATGGCGAAACAGTGGTGTTTGGCAATTTTAACCAGGAAGGTTTACACATAAAAGAAGACAAACGAGCGATAGAATATGTAAAGGATTTTGCAGAATTTTTTCCGTTGGCAGATGGCAGTAAAATAAGTGCCAGCCAGTTTATGGAAAAGTTTGGTTTTAATGCAGAGCAACAATACACACCATTAAGTAAACTAAGCGGTGGAGAAAAAAGAAGGCTGCATTTGCTGAGTATCCTGTTCACCAATCCCAATTTTTTGATATTGGATGAACCTACCAACGACCTGGATTTGCAAACACTGCGTACGCTGGAAGAATTTTTATTAGACTTTCCAGGCTGTATTCTAATTGTAAGTCACGACCGGTATTTTATGGACCGGATGGTAGATCATTTATTTGCTTTTGAAGGCGATGCGGTGATAAGAGATTATCCGGGGAATTACAGTCAATACCGTGAAGCCCTTGCCAATGGCAGCTTAACAGATGAGCGACAACTTATGCAGGCGCCCAAACCTGTAGCGGAAGTAAAAGTAACTTCTAATAACGGAGTATCTAAATTATCATTCAAAGAAAAAAGAGAGTTGGAATTATTGGAAAAAGAAATGCCCGAACTACAGCAGGAAAAAGCAACGCTGGAAACCAACATGGGTGTTGGTAATTTAGGTTTTGAAGCATTGCAAAAAACAGCTGAAAGGGTTAGTACAATAATTGAACAGCTGGATAATAAGGAAATGCGGTGGCTGGAGTTGAGTGAAAGAGTTTAGGAGAGCTCCAACTCCGGTATGGCGGCATTTTAAATATTGCGATGTTGCAAATAGGCAATTTTAAACCCGTACTATTTACAACAATGATTTGCTAAATTTGAGAAAACAATTTGTATGAGCAAGGAAAATTTAAAGAAAGAGTTGCATCAGCTGATTGATAATATAGATGATGAAGAAACGTTGAGTATGGTAAAGGAAGATATTGTAGCGTATCAAAAATCAGCTGAAGAAATAGATGATTTGTCGGATCTTACTCCTGAAGAGCGGGCAGAGTTGGAGGAACTTGCCAGTGAGGATCCGCATAAGGATTCTGTAAGTTTTGAAGAGTATAAAAAAATTATGCATGAATGGCTCTCAAAATTGTAACTAAGCGGAGATATATTAACAACGTTCAGAAAATATCTTCTTGGATTAGTTTGCAATTGGGTAAAAAAGTTGCAGAAGAATTTGTAGTACTTGTAGAGAATAAATTGAAATTATTGAGTAAGCAACCCAAAGTTGGTGTTGAAACTGAAGTGAAAAATATACGTAGTGTCTTAGTCGGAAAGGGTTTTCAAAATAAAATATATTATACTGTTCAAGGCAATGAATTAGTCATCATTAATATTAGGGATACACGTCGCAATCCCCGAAAAAATCCTTAAATACAACCTAATGAACCAACGCTTTTACTCCCTCGATGTTTTTCGTGGTGCTACTGTAGCACTCATGATATTGGTAAATAACCCCGGAAGCTGGGGTCATATTTATGCACCGCTGGAGCATGCAAGTTGGCATGGCTGCACTCCTACCGACCTGGTGTTTCCGTTTTTTTTGTTTGCAGTTGGCAATGCGATGGCTTTTGTAATACCACGATTGGAAGAAAAAAACATCTTCTGGCAAAAAGTAATTAAAAGAACTGTACTCATTTTTATCATCGGACTTTTTTTAAACTGGTTCCCCTTTATTAAATACGATGCTGCCGGCACCATTGTTGGCAAGCCCTTTGAGACACTGCGGATTATGGGTGTATTGCAACGCATTGCATTGTGTTATTTTTTCGCTTCAGTTATCATACATCTTTTTAAAACCAGGGGTGCATTTGTTGTAAGTGCTTTTATATTGTTGGGGTATTGGTTTTTATGTGTAGCTGGTAATCCTGCAGATCCGTTCAGTCTTTCCGGTTGGTTCGGCACTAAAATAGATGCAGCAATTTTGGGCGAAAAGCACTTGTATCTTGGCGAAGGAGTGGCCTTTGATCCCGAAGGATTAATGAGCACATTTGCTGCTATTGTACAGGTAATATTTGGCTACCTGGCAGGAAATTATATTTTGCAAAAAGGAAAAACGCCAGAGATGTTGAATGGCTTATTTGTTGCTGCCTGTGTGTTTATTTTTACTGGCTTTGCCTGGGATATGGTTTTCCCCATCAACAAAAAAATATGGACCAGCAGTTACACAGTTTACATTACCGGACTGGCATTGCTGGTTTTATCCCTGATGATTTACTTGATTGAATTCAACAATAGAAAAGGTGCCTGGAGCCGCTTTTTTGATGTGTTTGGGAAAAATGCTTTGTTCATATTTGTTTTAAGTGGTGTATTACCAAGATTACTTGGATTAATAAGACTCAGCAACGGTTTAGATGAAACAGGTAAGCCAAAATACTTAACTCCTTTCGGTTGGTTTTACGAACATATCTGCAAATTAATTTTCCCATCCGACCCTCGAATTGGATCGTTGGTTTATGCACTCTGCTTTATAACCATGATGTGGTTTTTTGCGTGGCTGCTGGATAAGAAGAAGATCTACATAAAAGTATAATGCTGATTACAGTTAGCTTTTTTATCGCTGCAATGTTGCAACTTTTATAAGGAGGTAATAGTATAAGAAGTTACAAATTCTACCTTTTCATTAGGTGGCAAAATAATTAAACCAATGCCATTGTTGAAACAATCAGGTATTGCACTCAAATTTTCTATTGCAATACTGTTGCGGTGTGGCGGTGTATAAATTTGAAGGTAAGGGTAACTTTTATCAGGCCGTATTTCCAGTTGAATTTTTTGTGAACTATCTCTTAAAACACAAAGTGGCTGGCATTCAAAAAAGTTTACAGAAAAGCAATCATCAAAAGTTTTAGCTTCAATTTTTTTTAATGAGCCAAATTCCTGAAAGGGAACGAGTTTGCCGGTTGGCACCATCGCATCATCAAATTCAATTTGTTCCTTACTTTGAAACTCCAGCAGCAGGTCATCAATTTTTCCGCCAAAAGTAAAATAGGGATGCCAGCCATCCTGAATGGGAATGGCCGCTGCATCTTTATTGGTTACAAGCGTGCTAATAACCAGCTCATTGTTGGTTTTTAACTGGTAGGTTACTGCACAATCATATTTAAACGGATAGCCTTTATCTGTACCTGTGTAACTATATGCAATGGTAACTGTTGCGCTATTTTCATCTGCCAGTTGATGAATAATTTTAAAAGGCACATTATAGAGCAGGCCATGCAAGGCACTGCCGTTTAATAAAAACTTTTCAATAGAATATAGCTTGCCTTCATATACGTAAAGGGCATCTTTAATACGGCAGGCAAAAGGAGACATTTTACAACTCTTAAATCCTTTGTCTGTTACATGTTGGGTAAAATCATCGAGGCTTTCGTAGTTGTCAATAACATTGAGCAGTTGATTGTTATGAAACACTTCAAAAGCATGCAAAATACCACCGCAGGATGGAATGAAAACAGCACTGGTATTGCTGGTTGTATCTTTTAATATGACTGTTTCAAAGCCATTGCTTTCCTTATAGCTGATTGTAAACATGAAATTTCGATAAAAAAGATTAAAAAAATAGTTAGTTACCAATCTACGAGAATTAAAATAGTCGGCTACACTATTTTAATTCCTGCATAAAAAGGCTTTTAATGAGGTATTATATTATTCAAACGCCCTATAGTAATTAATTCTCCGAAGTTATCTACACCGAGTTTTTGAAAAATATGTGCCTTATGCGATGCAACAGTAGATGGATTGATAGCAAGCTCATCGCTGATAGTAACAATGGTATTTCCTTTTAACAACAGCATTGCAACCTCCATTTCACGGCTGCTAAGTGATTCAAAAGGATTGGTAAAGGTGTGATTTTTAGAGTTAATTGATTGCTGTTCCGCATAAAACTTGCTATAATATTTACGCCCGTTTAAAACCAGATCGATAGCCTTAGTAAGTTCATCGAGGCCTGCACTTTTACTTACAAAGCCCATGACGCCTGCATTATAGAATTTGCCGGCATAAATTTTTTCGGGCGTAATAGAAAACATCAACACTTTGGTTTCCTGGTTTTGATGCACCATAAATTCAATAAGCCTGATAGTATTTGTTTTGGGCAATTGTACATCCATTATCACCAGTGCGTAGGCCCTTTCAACGTATACCATCATTGCGCTTTCCTCATCAAAGGCTTCAAAAAAACTGGCTGGCTTGTATAATACCCCCAGTACATTTTTAATGCCCGATCTTACTATTTCGTGATCATCTACTATTAAAAAATTCATCCGCATAAATTTAGGATATTAATCAGACTTGTAGATTTATTACTACACTGCTTAGTATGTTTTTGTTACGCTTCTTTATATTTTTTAGTTCATTTTTACAGATTAATAAAACCCGTTTTGATCTCCAATTTTTAGAGAGGCATGTTAATAGACCTTTTATATATAATAAATGCATCATGCTGTAGTAGCGTGTAGTAAACCAACCACATAAACAAAGTATAATTACCATTATTTCTTCTAAAAAAACTGGACGCCGGAATTGCAAAGCCTCTTCTTTAAAAAGACTTTACAGCCTTTGAG
>JAYTTM010000537.1:0-5752 GCA_043745055.1 Chitinophagaceae bacterium
GTATCTGGCAACCAGCTTCGTTTCCCGGTTCCTCCATCTGTAACGATAGCAGCAGGGGCGCTTTTTGCAGATGTAACAGTTAACCTGGCGCAAGACAATATCCCGGAAGTAGATGTTGTTGTTGATGTAAATGCAGGTGCTGCCAATCAGAACGCCAGCAAGGCCAGTATATTAATAAAAGATGATGATTTGCCTGGTCTTTCTTTGGTCATTCAAACCAATACCATTTCGGAGGCAGCAGGTTATTTTGCTACGCAGGCAACGCTTCGCCGCAAGGCCGGTAGCAACCCAATTGCGTTCACATCAAATTTATCAGCCAGCATTCCAGGTACATTAATATTGCCGGCATCCATTTCGTTGGCAGCAGGTGAAAATGAAAAAACATTTACCATTGGTGTTATAGACAATACATTAGTAGATGGCGAAAGAGTGGTGAAAATTACGGCAGCTATTTTTGTAAACTCCTGTAGTTGTAATGCGCCTTCATCTTCGGCTGGTTCGGTCTCCGACAACATTACAGTTAGTGATAACGATGGGCCTACTTTACTGTTAATAGCAAGTCCGTTAACATTGGTAGAAGGTGCTGCTAATGCTGGTTTACTCAAAATAACCCGTAACACCCCTACCAGCCAGCCGCTTATTGTAAACCTTGTTTCTTCCAATACCGGCGAAGCCACTTTACCAGCCACAGCTACTATCCCGTCAGGTGCTGCATCTGTGGAGGTGCCCATTACCACCATCAATGATGGCGTTACTGACGGCAGCAAACAAGTGAATTTTGAAGCAACTTCAACAGGCTTTTCACCAGGTACCGTTTGGGTATTGGTAACCGATTTAAACAAGCCGGATTTACAGATACCCGCAGTAACAGTAACCAACGCCAGCCAGCTACAGGCGATGACGGTATTTAATTACCAGGTATCGGTAAAAAATACAGGTTTTGCTACAGCTCCTTCAGGTGTGCTTGTTAGGGGATATCTTTCGCTCGATAATGTGATAGATGCTTCTGATACCCTCGTTACTGAAGATATTATACCCGGTGCTATTGCAGAAGGTCAAACAGTACAAATTGTAAATGCAGCTTCAGTTCCGGATTTACCGGGGCAATACAAATTGATTTTCTGGGTAAACCCTTTATCGGAATTAACAGAATTGCTTGTTACAAACAATATAGCTCAACCGCTGAATGTAACCATCCATCCGGATTATACGGCAACAGCAGTTGTAGACGATCCATATTTTACAAAAGGCAAAACGATTACCATAACAGGTAAGGCACAAAAAAGCAATGGTACTGTTGCTGCAAATGCAGCGGTGGAAGTGTATGTAATTACAAATGGCCTAAGAAGGGAAATAAAAGCCATTACGAATGCAGCAGGAAATTATACAGCTGAGTTTGTGCCGTTGGCCAATGAAGTGGGGCATTACATTGCAGGTGCCGGATACCCTGGTACAAAGGGTACTGCAGAACAGGATGCATTTGATATATTGGGTGTTCGCATCAACAATGGCGAAATACCGAAGTTCAAAGTAATTCTTGGCGAAACCATTACAGGTTCATTCCCTGTACAAAACCTAAGCAATCAAAATCTCACTGAGTTCTCTTTGGCTAAAATAACTCTGCCAAATGGCGCCAGTATGCGTTTTGATACCATACCGGTTTTGTCGGGAAATGCAAACAGTAGTGTTGGCTTCCGAATTAGTGGTTCTGTATTAACAGCAGGCACTAATTTTGAAGTAGCTGGGTTACAAGCTGTATCAAAAGAAGGAACTATCCAGCTTTCAGATGCGTTTTATTATTGCCAGGCACCCAATGGTTTTATTGAAGCCAGTATTAAGGATATTGATGTTGCGCTTTCACAAACTGTAGGGGAGCGATTAGTGGAATTTAAACTGGTTAATAAGGGAACAGGATCTAGTGGAGCTATAACTGTAAACCTGCCACAGTTAAACTGGCTTAAGAGTATTTCACCAGTTGTTTTACCTGCGTTGGCAACAGGAGATTCTGCGTTGGTACTGCTCAAGTTCCTTGCACTTCCAGAGGTACCTTTTAATTTTGGAATAGCAGGCAGTATTGCTATCAATGCACAAAATGGTAACTCGTTGATTATCCCTTTCAATTTTAAAAAGGTTTCGGAAACAACCGGAGCCATCAAGATTACGGTTACCAACCAGTTTACTTATTATACGGATGCAGCGCCTAAAGTTCAGGATGCCCATGTGATAATAAAGAACTATTATACAGGCGAAATATATGCTGAAGGCAATACCAATTTTAACGGTATTTTTGAAGCAACCGGCATACCGGAAGGCACACATAAAATAACCGTTGAAAAGGATAAGCATTTACCCTACAGTAATACTATTACAATTAACCCGGGTAATACGGTTGAGTCAATTGTATTTTTAAACTACCAGGCCATTACTTTTAGCTGGACGGTTGTTCCGACTGCTATACAAGATGAATATGATATTACCCTTACCACACAATTTGAGACCAATATACCAGTTCCGGTTGTTACCATCGACATGCCTAAAACCATGCCGCAGCTTTCAGGTACAGAAGTGTATGCATTTAATGCAATCCTTACCAATCATGGGTTAATTACGGCAAAAGATGTTACCATTAACCTGCCAACGGGTGATGCCGAATATGAGTTTGTAACCAATTATGTACCGGCAGATTTGTTAGCTCAACAGAGTATCCAGGTGCCCGTTATAATGCGCAGGAGAATAGGCGGCGGTCCGGTTGGAGGTCGTCCTTCTTTTGAAGCCATTTCTCAATTTCTTGGAATGAAGCCACCTTCCAACAGTACGTTGGCAGGCGGAGGAGCAAATTGTAGCGATTTTGCCGGCGTAGTTTACTGGTACAAATGCAGTCTTTCATCCGGGTTATGGGAAAAAGGCGGCACCTTGTTTACTTATACAGGTCGTACCTGTACAAATACTGGTGGCGGCAGTGGAGGTGGGGGTGGACTTAATGCTACCGTAATTGGAGCATATGCCAATGCTTTCCCAAGCTGTGCACTTTGTCCCAGTCCAGGCCTTTTTGCAGGAAATCCAAACTGGACATATCCTGTTAGCAACGAAAAGAAAAGCTGTATAGAATGTATAAACGATTTGGCTCAGGCAATTTTGGGATGCCTTGGTGTAGATGTTCCTCCTTACGTTTCTTGTTTTATAAAAAATCGAATAGAAAATGGAGGGCCAAAAGCTTATGCACTCTGTTTGGCTCAGGAAACAGGTACCGGAGCTATAAAAAATATTGTTAGTAAACTGCCATACATTAAGCAACTCTTATGTCTGAAAGATATTCTGGACGCCTTGGCTACTTGCCTGGCAACGGCAACGGAAAGGCAAGTTCCCAATGGTAATATCAGGATTGCAGGCAAAGGTGAACTTAATAATGTTTTAAAGCAGATTCAGGAAAACCTTAAAGTTGTTAATTATGGCTATAGTGCCAAGGTAAACTGGAATACAGAATATTTTGGGGACTTATCACTAAATGACGGCTGGATAAAGTTTTCTCCTGCAGTAACCCCTTATGTTGAAAATTTAATTTCTTTCCCAACTGGCACACAGGATTCTATCATATCCATCATGACTGGTTATGACATTCAGCCTTCAGCTATGCAGGCATTTTTCATTCGCTGGAACAAGTCAATACAAGCCCGTGATCTGGATATATTAACACCTAATAGTCAGTATCCAGATATAATCAACTGGACTCTGGTTAAGGCTTATTCTGATTCAATGGTTAGTGCTCACAATTATGCTGTTGATAAAGGATATGAATCAATTAATAACATGCACAGTGAATCGAAAAAAGCAATGAATGAAATTATTGAAGGCCAGAAAAATGCCGTATGTGCATCAGTTACCGTTCAGCTTAGCCAAAAACTCACTATGACAAGAGAGGCCTTTGACGGTACGCTGGAAATATTCAACGGTCATCCAACAGATAAGATGGATTCACTTTCTGTAAATATTCAAATTACTGATGAGAAAGGTGTACCAAGTAATGGCTTCTTTGAAATTCAGACAAAAAGTCTTACCCATTTATCTGATATAACTGGTACCGGAAAAATTGCAGCACAGGAAAAAGGGTTGGTTAAATTCTTGTTTATTCCAGAAATAGGTGCTGCACCTACCGCACCAAAAGTGTACAATTTCGGTGGTTCTGTAAGATATCTTGATCCTTACGCCAAAACTATTGTAACCCTGCCCCTTGCTTCAGTTCAACTAACGGTTAACCCTAGCCCGAATCTGTTTTTGCATTATTTTTTAGAGCGTAATATTTTAGGGGATGATGCATTGACATCTCCGGAAATTGAACCTACTGTTCCGGCAGAACTGGCGGTGATGGTAGAGAATCAGGGATATGGTCCGGCAGTAAATATGACTATTTCTTCGGCGCAGCCAAAAATTATTGACAATGAAAAAGGGCTGGCAATTAATTTCAGTTTAATTGGTTCCAACTTCCAGGGACAACCAAAAAACCTCGGTGTTACCAATATAAATTTTGGAACCATACCTCCATTGGAAACAAGGATTGGGCAATGGTATTTCACCAGTTCTTTACTAGGTAAATTTGTAAGCTACGATGCAAAAGTGGTGCACAGTAACAGTTTCGGTAACCCAGAACTTAGCCTGGTAAAAGGAATAAAACTGCATGAATTAACCAGAAGCATCAAAGTGTATGGCGCATTGGATGATGGCATCAACGACTTTTTGGTAAATGATTATTTCGATGTAAAAGATGTGCCGGATATCATTTATTTCTCACAAGGTAATCGCACAGCAAAAGTTAAGGAAGCCAAATCCGGCAGCTTCTCAGCTCCGGTATCACCGCCATCTTTCACCAATACACTTACAGTAAGTGCATCAGCCATTGGCTGGAATTTTATCAAGCTGAATGACCCCGGTAATGGGCGGTATGAACTGGCAAGTGTTACCCGTAATGATGGTCAGTCAATTCCGCTAAACAATGCATGGTTAACCTTTGTAACCCTGCCGGTAAGCCAGGCGCCTGTGTACGAAAACAAATTCCATTTTGTTGATACTTTCTCTTCTCTAAGTGCGGTAAATTATACAGTAGTGTGGAAGCCAAAGAATTTTGATGTACCAAAAGTGATTGATATTACAGGCTTAACATCCCCGGTAACTTCAACACAGGTGCAGCAGTTAACCGTGGTATTTAATAAGCATATTGATCCTGCTTCCTTTAGTTTTGCAGACCTCAATCTCACCTTCCAGGGCGGGCCTAACATCAGTACTGCAGCTATAAAAATTACAGCTGTTGATACTGCCACATTCACCATTGATTTGTCCGCAGTTACTACTGGAAATGGTTTCTATAACTTAACCGTACAAGCCGCAGAGGTGAAAGATATTTATGGAATTAATGGTCTCACCGGCAAACAAATAACCTGGACACAATTCTTAACCGTGCCATCTGTACAGGCATTTCTTGGCATCCCTGAGGGCAACCTGGCAGCAGCTTATGACACCATTGATGTATTGTTTAATTTGCCTATTGATGTAGCTTCGGTAACGCCTGCAAGATTTAGTATTTATAAAGAAGGAGTATTGGTGCCGGGAACTGTTACGATAGATTCTGTACGGGCAGATCATAAACTGTTCTACCTCTCCGGATTGGGCAGTATACTTACACAAAATGGCGTGTATGAATTTAGGGTTGATTTACCCAATATTAAAAGTGAAACTCAGGAGCCGGGTGTGCAGTCACAAT
>JAYTTM010000538.1:0-1581 GCA_043745055.1 Chitinophagaceae bacterium
TTAAATATACACACAATGTTAATTAGAACAAAGCTTGTATGATTTTTGAGTAAAAAAGTATATGCAATATATTCAGGGAATTAATCGCCATCAAACCTACTTTGCTACACTGGAAGCCCAGGTAGGTGCAGACAATACAGTAAGACTGATCGATGCTTTTATAGATAAACTTGATTTACAAAAATTAGGATTCAATACAACTATCCACAAAAGCGAAGGCCGTCCGGCTTATGCGCCGCAGGTACTTTTAAAATTGTATTTGTATGGCTATTTAAATAAGCTCCGCAGCAGCCGTAAACTGGAGAAGGAGAGCAGCCGCAATATAGAGCTGCAGTGGTTGCTGCAAAATTTAACGCCCAACTACCACAGCATTGCCGACTTCCGCAAACTGCATGCACAGCCATTACAATCGATGTTTAAACTGTACGTACATTTTTTGAGCGATGCTGATCTTATTGGCAAAACAACTATCGGTATAGATGGCAGTAAGTTTAAAGCAGTAAACAGCAAGAAGAACAATTACAATCAAAAAAAGATAGACAGGCATTATCAGTTTATACAGGATAAGGCAGCAAAATATTTACAAGAATTGGATGAGCTTGATGCAGCAGAAAACCACAGCGACGAACTGGAAATAAAAAAAGAAAAGATACAGCAGGGGTTACAAAAACTACAAGAACGCACTATCAAATACGATACGCTGCAAGAGCAATTAAACGCTACCGGCGATAAACAGATAAGCGCCACCGATGCCGACAGCCGCAGCATACTTATAACCAAAAGCATTGTAGAAGTAGCGTACAATGTTCAAAATGCGGTTGACGGTAAACATAACTTAATAGTACATACGCAGGCCACCAACAGTAACGATGGAAAAGCTTTACACCAAGCCGCCACACAAGCCAAAGAAAATTTACAATTACCAAAAGAAGATATGCTGATGGTACTGGCCGACAAAGGCTACCACACCGGAGCCGAACTGCAAGCCTGCCAGCAGGATAACATGATAACCCATGTAGCTTACAAAGAGCAACCCTCGGTAAAACATATTGCTACTGAGTTTTTAGCAGAAAGTTTTGCTTACGATAAAGCCACCGATAGTTACACCTGCCCTGCAGGCGCCACGCTAACATCACTGGGTACCTGGCATAATAAAAAAGGCGAAGCACACGAAACCAGTTTTAGATTTAAAACCTACCGGACTGATGCCTGCAAAAACTGCCCGTTAAAAACCCAATGCACCAAACTACCCAAGCGCATTATCCAGCGCAGCGAATACCAGGATGCAGTAGATATAAACGATAACAACATCAAACAAAACCCACAGTATTATAAACGGCGGCAGGCCATAGTAGAACATCCCTTTGGAACAATTAAACGTCACTGGGGCTATACGCATACGTTACTAAAGGGTTTGCAAAAAGTAAATGGCGAGATGAACCTGATTATGTTCTGCTACAACTTTATGCGAACTAAAAATATACTGGGTTTTGAAAAGATGCATAAAGCGATCCAAAACTGGCAACCAGACTATACAAAAATAGTCTGCACCTTAAAAAACGCCTTTATCAAAACGATTTA
>JAYTTM010000539.1:0-5747 GCA_043745055.1 Chitinophagaceae bacterium
TGCAAATAATGCTTTACACCACGGATACCACCCATTTCCTCCCCGCCCCCGGCCCTGCCCGGGCCACCATGTGTAAGCAATGGCAAAGGACTTCCGTGGCCAGTACTCTCTTTAGCACATTCATTATTCAACACCAATATTCGTCCGTGGTGAGCGGCTGCACCTATTACATATTGCCGGGCAATTTTATAATCGGCTGTTACTATCGTACTAACCAAACTTCCTTTTCCCATTTTACTCAGTGTAATAGCATCGTCCGTATTGTTGTAAGGCATCAACGTACTTACCGGACCAAACGCTTCAATATTGTGCGGCTCAAAAGATGAATGCGGATGTTGATTCAGCAGTAAAATGGGAGATAGAAAAGCGCCTTTTACTGCATCTGCATCTACCACCTGTACACTATCCAAACTGCCATATATTATTTGGGAAGATGCCAATAATTTTTGCACCTGCTCTTTTACCTCAATACGTTGTTTATTACCAGCAAGGCTGCCCATTCTTACAGCTGCATTCAACGGATTGCCAATTACAGTTTGGCTCAAAGCTTTTCCCAGTGCAATGTGTACATCCTCCAGTTTATTTTCAGGAACAAATATTCTTCTGATGCCGGTGCATCTTTGCCCTGCTTTCAAAGTCATTTCTTTTCTTATCTCTTTAATAAAAATATCCCATTCCGGCATGGCTGAATTTACATCAGTGCCCAGCACAATACAATTCAAACTATCGGCCTCCATAGTGAATGGCGTATTCTCTTTTAAAATGTTTGGATTACTTTTCAACATCAATCCTGTGGTGGCGCTTCCGGTAAAAGTCACCACATCCTGTGAATTTACATGATCCAATAAATCACCTGCACTGCCACAAATTAATTGCAGTGCACCTTTGGGCAAAATGTTGGAGGCAATGATTTCTTTTACAACCGCCTCGGTTAAATAAGATGTAACGGTGGCAGGCTTTACAATACAAGGCATGCCTGCTAATAGATTTACTGCAATTTTTTCCAGCATACCCCACACCGGAAAGTTGAATGCATTGATATGAACTGCAACACCTTCTTTTGGTGTAAGAATATGTACACCCATAAATGTTTTATTTGTGCTGAGGTTGTGGCTTTCGCCATCGATGCAAAACACCTCATCCGGAAATTTTCTTCGCAGCGATGCATTGGCAAAAAGGTTACCAATGCCCCCTTCAATATCTACCCAGCTATCCGCTTTGGTAGCACCGGTTTTGTAAGAGATTTGGTAAAATGTATCTAAATGATTTCTTAAATGCAAAGCCAGCGCTTTCAGCATATTACCTCTTTGATGAAAGGTCATTTTACGCAATGCTGGGTTACCAACTGTTCTTCCATAGTTGAGTATATTTTCGAAATCGAGGCCTTGTGTTGTTGCAGCAGCAAAGGGATCTCCGGTTACTGCATTGAATAAAAGCTGCCCGTCTCCATCGCCTTTAATCCAACTGCCGGTGATGTAGTTTTTGAGTTTGTGCATGGTGCTGATCGTTGGTTGTGGCGACAAATTTACAAAGCAAAAGTGGATTAGATTTTGTAAGTTTGAAGAACAAAAAATTAGTTATGAGTGTATTGGAAATGAAAGCAATTGCTTTTGAAAAATTAGCAGCTTTACAAAGTGAAGCAGACATCCAGGAAATATTAGAGCATTTGGCAAAATTAAATAATGGAGAAAACGAGAAATCTCCTTTTATGCAACATGCTGAAGCAATAATAAAAGAAAGAAATAGTGTGTTAGAAAAATTAGCTCAATAGTATGCTACTGCTACAAGATGTAATGCTCGTACATGACCAGGTAGTAAAAGTACATGGTGGTACAAGTGGCATTCGTGATATAAATGGCCTTGAATCTGCATTAGCCAGGCCTTATCAAACATTTGGTGAAGAAGATTTATATCCCACATGTTTTGAGAAAGCAGCGGCAATAGGCGAAAGTATTATCATGAATCACCCATTTGTTGACGGAAATAAAAGAACAGGTTATGTGTTGATGGAAACCTTATTGAGGATTGATGGTTACAAAATAAATACTACGGATGAAGATTTGTACGAATTCGTTATCAAAATTGCCACCGGCGAAATTAGATTTGACGAAATTGTAGTATGGCTCAAAACAAACACCAGTAAGCTATAATTACACCAACCCAAACTGCTTTGCATGATGCAACAGGTGTTTATAATGCAGCAACACCCACTCCTCAAAATTCAACTCCCCAAATACCGGATGTTGTGAACTGACAATTTCCCCGGAGGTAAATTTTTGTACAAACAATTGTATTTGTTTTTCCAACTCTGCAATTGCATCCTCCATCGATTTATTTACCAGTGGCATTGGTTCTTCGGGCAGTACCGGTGCTTTAGTGTTTTCTCTAAACTCTTTTTCACTCAGCAAAAATTCTTTGTATTTGGGCAAATGCTCAACTGCTGTTACCAACGGAAAATGTAGTTGATTGGTAGATACTTTAAAAAAGCCAGAAACATGTTCAACCATTTGCTGTGCATTCATTTTACCCCATTTACCCGTAACATCAGCAGGTAAATTTTTTATTAATTGGATAAATTCAAATTCAATAAAATAAAGTTTTTGGGTATCCATAAAATTTTTTAGTAACACAAGCTAAAACAAAAAAACAAGCGGTGAGGCTTGTTTTTTTTAAGTGATGGCGTAATATTTTATATTCTGGCATCAATTTCATTACAAAGCCGGGCAAATATTTCATCTACGGTTCCTTCGCCTTTTAGCATCAGAACTTTATTAAAAGTTCTATAATAATCTGCCACAGCAGCTGTTTTGCTATGATATACAGCTATCCTTTCCCTGATAACATTTTCATTTGTATCGTCGCTCCTGTCGCTGGTTTCACCTCTTTTTAACAAGCGTTTTACCAATTCTTCCTGGCTTACTTCTAAAGCAAGCATAATATTGATAGCTGTTTTTTTAAGTTCAAGTAATTTATCCAATGCCTCTGCCTGTGCTGCAGTACGAGGGAACCCATCAAACAAAAAGCCTCTGGCAGCCGGGTTACTTTCTAAAGCAGAACTGATCATCCCAATTACAACTTCATCTGGCACCAACTGACCTTTATCCATCAATTTTTTGGCTTCCATTCCAAGTGCTGTCTGCTGTGCTATTTCGGATCGTAACAAATCACCTGTACTTAGATGTTTTAAGCCATATTTTGCAATCAGCTTTTCACTTTGTGTACCTTTACCGCTGCCCGGAGGGCCAAAAAGTATTAGATTGAACATATTTGATTGATATCCGTTGTAATGGTTAAGTAACAAATATAATTGGTTGACTTTAATTATCCATTAACATTTTAAAGAAACCATTGAAAAACCTTTGGGAGTATTACATCGTAGTTAAAAATGTACTACCAATTAGTAACTATATTATAAAAATGGCAGTAAAAGGATTCATTCTAATTTTTATATCAATATTGATGGTTAAATGCACCGGCATCAATTCCCAATCAAAAAACAAAACTATGGAATCATCAAAAAACAATCCTGTTTTCTCAACAACCGATACAAGCAAAGTGAACATAGCAGATACAGAATGGAAAAAATTATTACCTGCTGATGTGTATGAAATAGCCCGTGAAAAAGGCACCGAAAGGCCCTTTACCGGCAAGTACAATGCCCACAAAGAAGTGGGTACCTACTATTGTGCAGCTTGTGGTAATCCGCTGTTTGCCAGTAATGGTAAGTTCGAAAGCAGCTGTGGCTGGCCAAGCTTTTTTGAGCCAATATCCAAAGGCAGTATTATTTTTGCCCCCGATAATAAGTACGGCATGGAACGAACTGAAGTAATGTGTGGCCGTTGCAAAGCCCATTTGGGACATGTGTTTGAAGACGGCCCGCCACCAACAGGACTTCGTTATTGCATTAACTCTGTAATATTGGATTTTACTAAAGCCAAAGACGCAGCCGAAAAATTTAATAAAGAAAAATAGTCTTCAATTTTCCGTTGATACTTTTGTTTTTGTCGGTTCACTCTTTTTACTGAAATTGAGAGGCACAAAACAATTTTCTATGAGAAAAACCCTATTTATATTTTTTAGTACCCTTTACCTTTTTTCTACTGCACAAAAAATACAACTCGATCAGTTTAAAAATTTTAAACCCCGTAGTATTGGCCCGGCTGGTATGAGTGGCCGTGTTACCAGTATTGATGCTTTGGTAGCTAACCCAGATATTATTTATCTCGGCACAGCATCTGGTGGTGTTTGGAAAACAGAAAACGCCGGTAACAGCTGGCTCCCCATTTTTGACGATCAACCCATTTTAAATATTGGTTCCGTTACAATTCAGCAAAGTAATCCATCAGTTTTGTGGGTGGGCACAGGCGAAGGTAATCCAAGAAATTCTCTCAATATTGGTGGCGGAATCTATAAAAGTTTAGATGGCGGAAAAAACTGGAAAATGATGGGGCTGGAGAAAACAAGAAACATCCACCGCATCATCATCGACCCTACTAATCCAAACGTTGTGTATGCAGCTGCAATAGGCAATCCCTACAGCGAACATTCCGAAAGAGGCGTTTACAAAACAACCGATGGCGGCGATACCTGGAGCCAGATTTTACATACCAACGACACAAGCGGTTGCGCCGACCTGGTGATGGATCCATCTAATCCCAATAAATTATTGGCCAATATGTGGCAGCATCGCCGTACACCTTACAACTTTAAAAGTGGCGGCCCGGGCAGTGGTTTGTATATAACGTATGATGGCGGAAAAAACTGGAAAAAATTAGGCAAAGAAGAGGGCTTGCCCGAAGGTGATTATGGACGTATCGGCATTGCCATTGCACCCAGCGATCCCCGTCGCATTTATGCCATGCTGGAATCAACAAAAAATGGTTTGTACAAAACCGATGATGGCGGCTTTAAATGGGAGCTGGTAAACAGCAACGCAGCCGATGTTAATAACCGGCCATTTTATTTTCAGGACATAAGGGTTGATCCAAAAAACGAAAACAGGTTGTACAATATTTACCAAATGATCTCCATGAGTGAGGATGCAGGAAAAACTTTTAAAGTAATTATTCCATACAGCGGTATTCATCCGGATCACCATGCATTTTGGATTAATCCTGCAGATCCTAATTTTATCATTGACGGAAACGATGGCGGCATTGGAATTAGCCGTGACAGGGGCCGAACATGGAAGTTTGATGAACAGTTGCCTGTAGGTCAGTTTTATCACATAAACGTGGATAATGAATTACCCTACCACGTAATGGGCGGCATGCAGGATAACGGCAGCTGGCGTGGGCCCGGCTATACATGGGTGGATGCCGGCATTAGAAATTATTTTTGGCAAACTCTGTGGGGCGGCGATGGTTTTGATGTATCGCCTGATCCTATAAACCCAAACTGGATTTACGCCATGAGCCAGGGAGGAAATTTAGGTAAGTACAATGTACTTACCGGAGAGAGCATGGAAATGCAACCACCAGTTCCCAATTTAAAAACAAAACTTCGTTATAACTGGAACGCAGCTTTTGCACAAGCTCCCAATGAGCCCAATACCATTTATTATTGCAGCCAGTTTGTACATAAAAGCACCAATAAAGGAATGAACTGGGAAATTATTTCTCCCGATTTAACTACCAACGATACATTACAACAAAAGCAAGATGAAAATGGCGGACTTTCCCTGGACATTACCGGTGCAGAAAATTTCAACACCATTATGTGTGTGGAGCCATCTGCCAAAGACAACA
>JAYTTM010000540.1:0-5743 GCA_043745055.1 Chitinophagaceae bacterium
TCCGGTAAATCTGCCAACTCATCAATATAAAGGGTGCCTGTCTGTGAGGATTCAACATAATTTTTTACCTGTACCAGTAAATCGGCTGCTGTAATATTATTGGCAAAATTTCTAGTTTTAAAAACCACAAAAGGTTTATCTGCCCTGTTGCTTCTTCTGTGAATTTCTCTTGCTATAGCTTCCTTACCAGTTCCTTTTTCTCCATGAATTATTAAACTGTGGTTGGTAGGCGCAATTAAATTTATCTTTTTCAAAAGATTTAATGAAAAACCCGAATCTCCAAAAACTATTTCCTGTAAATTATTTGTCTCTTCCAGGCAAATAGTTTTGACGAAAGGTTCATGAACCAGGGTTTTATCCAGAATTTTTTGAATGCTTAGTGTCACCTCTTCCGGCAATAGCGGTTTGGTAATATAATCCAACGCACCCAAACTCATGGCTTTAGAAGATGTTTTGATATCATCGTATGCAGTGATAAAAACGAAAGGAATATCCGGTGAGTTATCCTTTACAATTTTCATCAAAGTAATACCATCCATATCCTGTAATCGAATGTCACAAACCACCAGGTCTGGCTGATTGTATTCGATAAAACTTAATGCCTCCTTGCTGCTGTGTGCTTCTGATACCTTAAAACCCTTTCTGGTTAAATATAAATTTAAGAGTAGACAAAGATCTATGTCATCGTCTACAATCAACAATTTTTTCATACAAGTAGATTTATAACAATGAACAAAATCATTCACAGATATTAATTTTAGCTAACGTTACAGGTATAGTTGCCAAATTTTATACCGTTTGTTGAGTTAGGGAACAAAAAAAATATGAAGACAGCTCGAAAATTCTGTTTATTGGTTGTGCATTGTTTTAACAACAAGGTTTTATGAAGAAAACAGTTTTAGAAAGAATAGAGAATGAAAAGTTTTTGAGTGTGTCTTTTTTTATTTTAAGTAGTGCAAAAATCGTATCAGGGATAGGTGTGGGGAGATATTTCCTCAAAAAGAGACTGGGTAATAATCAGTGCATAAAATAGAAAAATAGGTTTTTTTTTCTATTTTAATTATAGTATTAAAAAATATAAAGCACTTTTTATGAAATTAAAAAGATAGTTTATTATATAAAAAAGTGAATAAAAAATATCGGATGGTTGATTCTTTGCAAGCAATGTAAAAAGGCATCAAATGAAATAGTTTGCTGATTTACAAAATAATATGCTTATCCTTCTTTCATCCGCCGCATATAACTTATTACTGCCTTTATTTCTCCATAAGAATAAGTTTCACCCAGCAATTGTTTTACAGGGCCGCTTTCAGTAAAATTGCCATTTTTTTCAACTGCATTGATTATGGGTTGTATTTTTTCTTTTGGTACTAATTCATTTACATTCACCTGCCCGGTAAACACAAAATGAGCCAAATGCCCTTCAATAGTGCCAGCAGATAAATTTCTTATGACAGCAATTTCAGAAACTGGTTTGCCCTGTTTAAATAATTGCAGACTGGCCATTTTAGTATCAGTGGTCTTTTCGTCTGTGACAGGTTTTTTTTGCCGCTTAGGTGTTTTTGAATTTATTTTTGTAGCTAATTCGTTGGCTACACAATAATCAAGAATGGCATCTAAAAACGAGTTGCCATATTTAGCCAGTTTAATATCTCCAAAGCCTGAAATCTTTGCCAGGTCTGTATTGGTGAGTGGCAGATAGGTTGCCAGCTCCAACAGTGTGGCATCAGAAAATATTTGAAAGGCCGGTACATTTTCTTCATTGGCCAGTTCGTACCTGGTAGCTTTTAAAATTTTGAGCAAATCCTCATGTAGGTGCTCTTGTGTTGTATATTGCTGATGGATAGGCTGGATGGTTGTTGATGCGGATTTTGTCAGCATCACCATTAATTCACCTTTTAAAACCTGCATACTTTTTTCGTTCAGTTGAAGTACAGGGAATTCGCCATCACTTTGTTGAAGGTAATGTAATTGAAGCAACTCTTTCGTAATTGCTTTCCAGCGATCTTTGGAAATGTCTTTGCCAATACTGTATGTTTTTAAAGATTGATGTTCGGGTTTGCAAGTGCTGCTTCCCCTTAAAAAATCAACTACATAATTTAAGCCAAATCGTTGATTGAGGCGGCTAACGGCGCTGAGTAATTTTTGTGCTTCAATTGTATGATCAGTTTGCTCTTTTTCGCTAAGGCAGGTGTCGCAATTGCCACAGTAATCAGGTGCAGGCTCATCAAAATAATTGAGCAGGTATTTGCGCCTGCAGATGGTTGTTTCACACAATGCCGCCATTTGGTCCAGCTTCTTCAGCATAATATTGCTTTGAGCTTGGTTGCCATCAATTTTGGCAAAGCTTTTTAATTTAAAAACATCAGCATTGCTATAAAATAAAATGGCTTCGCTTGGTAACCCATCTCTGCCGGCCCTGCCTGTTTCCTGGTAGTAGCCTTCAATGTTTTTGGGCAGATCGGCATGCACCACATATCGCACATTGCTTTTATTGATACCCATGCCAAAAGCAATGGTGGCCACTATTATTTTAAGGTCGTCTCTTAAAAATTGTTCCTGTCGCTTTTCTCTCAAATTTCTTTCCAGGCCTGCATGATAGGCTGCTGCATCAAAGCCTTGCTGCTGCAGCTTTTCAGCAAGCGATTCTGTGCTTGCCCTGCTAAGACAATAGATAATTCCGCTGTCTTCCTTATGCTGCATAATATAATCAACCAACGCCTCAAAATAATTCTTTTTTGGCTGAATAAAATAGCTGATGTTGGGCCGGTTAAAGGAGTTTTCAAATACAGAAAAACTAATCAGTGCTAGCTTATCAATAATATCTTTTTTAGTTAGTTTATCGGCAGTGGCAGTTAAGGCAATTACGGGCACCAACGGGAACTCCTTTTTCAGTTGTCCCAGTTCCACATATTCCGGTCTAAAATCGTGCCCCCAATGGCTAATACAATGCGCTTCATCTATGGCGAACAATGATACATTGATTTGTTTTAAAAAGGAAAACATTCCGTTGGGCCCAATCAGCCTTTCGGGAGCTACATACAATAATTTTAACTTGTTGTCTTTTATTTGCTGAGTGATGGTTGCCTGTTCAAAACTACTTTGTGTTGAGTTTAAAAATGCAGCAGCCACACCACTTAATCTTAATGCATCTACCTGGTCTTTCATTAATGCAATAAGAGGAGAAACCACAACCGTTAATCCATCAAGAGCTAAAGCAGGCACCTGATAGCACAAAGATTTACCGCCACCTGTTGGCATTAAAACAACCGAATCTTTTTTTGCCAACACATTCTCAATTACTTCCTGCTGGTTAAGGCGAAACGCTTTATACCCAAAATGATGTTGTAAAATTTCGTGGATATTATTCATTGGCTGGGTGTAAATATTTTTGAATTAGCAATATAGAAATTAGATTGAGCTAATTGTAGCAAATATGCCAAATAAATATTTATTCTTTTAAAATACAGACTGGATAAGTGTTTCAGTCCGGATGGTTTTTCTTATAAAATATATTTGGAAATGTAGAAAATGGGATTATATCTTTGGAAAAGTTCTTTAAACCCCGACTATAATCGGGACACTTATCAAGAAAGGCAGAGGGTAATGGCCCGATGAAGCCTTGACAACCTACTCTTTTACTTCGCTAAGGATCAAAAGAGAAAGGTGCCAATTCCATCTCGATTAAAACCGGGAGAGATAAGACAGATTAAAAGCTTTAAAATATTTTTATAACAATATTCAAAGCCCGTCTGATTTATCAGACGGGCTTTTTTGTGCCATTAATGTTAGAAAATCCAGGATAGAAGTAGTGAAAAACATGTGCAGATAGGCGACGGCTAGTTTAAAAAATTGTTTTTGGTGAAATGAACATAAGTCTATTAAATTTGTAGAGTAATAAAATATGAAATGTACTGTTATATATTCCTGAATTGGATTTTGCAGTACATTGTTTTTTTTGCACGTATATGCCTTAGGGCATAATTTATAATTCTTATTCGTTTCATCTTATCATATTTATCAAGCATTAAAAACAAAAAAACAGTTTTATGAGCAACTTACATTTTGACACATTACAGTTACATGCAGGTCAAACCATTGACCCAGCTACTAACAGCAGGGCTGTCCCTATTTACCAAACAACTTCTTTTGGTTTCAACAATGCTGCACATGCAGCCAATCTTTTTGGTTTAAAAGAATTTGGTAACATCTATACCCGTATTATGAATCCAACTTCGGATGTGTTTGAAAAACGCATTGCAGCTTTGGAAGGTGGGGTAGCAGCTTTGGCCACAGCATCCGGACAGGCGGCACAGTTTATTGCACTCAACAATATTTTACAGGCAGGAGATAATTTTATTAGTACCTCCTTTTTGTATGGAGGTACATACAACCAGTTTAAAGTGGCATTTAAAAGATTGGGCGTAGATGTAAGGTTTGGTAATGGTGATGATGTGGAGAGTTTTGTACCGCTGATTGATAAAAATACCAAGGCTATTTATTTGGAAACCATTGGCAACCCACGACTGAATATACCTGACTTTAAAAAGTTTGCCGACCTGGCAAAAGAATACGATTTACCGCTGATAGTTGACAATACATTTGGTGCAGGTGGTTATCTTTTTCGTCCATTGGAACATGGTGCTAATATTGTAGTAGAAAGCACTACCAAATGGATAGGCGGACATGGTACCAGCATTGGTGGCGTAATTGTAGATGGTGGTAACTATGATTGGGGCAACGGTAAATTCCCCCAGTTTTCTGAACCTAGTGAAGGATATCACGGCTTAAAGTTTGCCGAAATTTTTGGTGTAAATAATCCCTTGGGTATGCCCAATATTGCATTCATCATTCGTGCAAGGGTAGAAGGACTAAGAGATTTCGGCAGCAGCCAAAGTCCGTTTAATTCATTTTTATTATTACAGGGGTTAGAGACTTTATCATTGAGAATGGAACGTCATGTATCAAATGCGCAGGTGTTGGCCGAATGGCTGGAGCAACATCCTCAGGTTGACTTTGTTTGGTATCCCGGATTAAAGAGCAGTCCATATAACGAACTATCAAAAAAATACCTGGTAAAAGGGGCAGGTGGCGTACTTAATTTTGGTGTAAAAGGCACCAAAGAAAATGCCAGTAAGTTTATTGACAGTCTTGAATTGGTTAGTCATTTGGCAAATGTTGGAGATGCTAAAACATTGGCAATTCATCCGGCGTCTACAACACATGAGCAGTTAAGTGAAGCAGAACAACTGGCTGGTGGTGTGCTTCCCAATCTAATCAGGATCAGTGTGGGTATTGAACACATTGATGATATTAAAGCAGATTTTGAACAGGCTTTTGCAAAAGTATTTGCAACTGAGCTGGTGTAATAAATACTTCTTAGCCGGGTTAACTTTTTAGTTAATCCGGCTTTTTATATCCAATAAATAAGCAAAACTGTATTTATATTTTTAAATTGTAAAACCTACTGTGCATATTTTTAAATACCATCAAACTTTTAAATTAGAATCAGGAATTACCATTCCGGGGTTTCATTTGGGTTACACTACAATAGGGGAGCTCAATGCAGCAAAAAACAATGTGGTATGGGTTTTTCATGCCCTTACCGCCAACAGCAATCCTGAAGAATGGTGGGATGGTTTGGTAGGAGAAGGAAAGTTATTTAATCCACAACAGCATTTTATTGTATGCGTAAATATGCCGGGTAGTTGTTATGGAAGTATTCATCCGCTGGATATAGACG
>JAYTTM010000541.1:0-1575 GCA_043745055.1 Chitinophagaceae bacterium
AACCACCTGCAATATAGGCTGTGGACCGATGTGCATCCACATGGTCGGGGCCATTTTGAGCATCGTCTTCAACCGCAATAATTACGCACTGATTCCAAATAGAACTTTTGGAAAGATGTTCTACAAATAATCCCACTGCAAGGTCATTATCTGCCACATGTGCAAAAGGTGTTGGTCTGCCCAGGCTTTGTCCTTCTGTATGATCGTTGATAAACCTGAGTGAATTAAATTGAGGCACCTGCCCAATTATTAACAAGGAATCAAACTCTCTTTTCCATTGGTTAACACGGGTTGTATCTCTTACCCTTTGATCCCAGCTGGTAAAGTATGGGCAAAAGTGATTTTCCAGAATCGGTAAATTAGCCTTGTAATCGTCAGCAAATTCGCCATAGGTTCTGTAACTAACGCCGGCTCTTTTACAATAATCCCAGATAAACCCATTTTTATTATTGGCTATTTCCCGGTTACCTTCAGCATCATAACTGCCGCCCCTGCCGCCATAACTGGTAACCCAAGTTTTTTCCAGATAATCGTTGGAGTTGGCGCCCAGCGTCCAGTTATGTCCATCTGCACTTACTTCGCCATCTACATAAAAATTATCCATCAAAACAAATTCTTTTACAAGTTTGTGTTGATTGGGTGTAATTTTTTCACCAAATAAAACAAGGCTGGTATCTCCGTTGCCTTCTTTAACATCGCCCAATACCTGATCGTAAGTGCGGTTTTCTTTAACGATATAAAAAACATATTTGATTGGAGAGGGGTCGCCTACTTTCATTGGAATAGGGTTGCCCTTTTCGCCTTTGGCATTTAACTCTTTGTCTTTTGTGTAGGGCGTATTTTCGTACACCTTTTTTGAATAAGCAGCTAATGCAACATTGGATGGTTCATCAATAATGCTCATGGTGCCTTTCATTAAACCGCCAATATATTCCACTTTTTTAGCCGCAGCTACATCACTCTTTTGATAAGTTACCTGCTGCTTTTTTTCAACGGGGTTGGGTCCGTTTGGATTAGCAAAAGAGGAAAAGCCTTTTCCATTGCTGACAAATATTTTTTTACCAATAACTTTTACATTTGTAGGGTACCAGCCAACAGGTATAAAGCCTTTTGATTTACTTTCTCCGATATTTGATACATCAAAAACAGCCAGGCAATTATTATCTGCATTGGCTATGTACAATGTTTGCTGATTTTCGGATAGTGCCAGTCCGTTACTTGCAGAACCCTGTGGTGCGTTGGGATACAAGGCAGCGTTTAATACTTCCAATACTTTTCTTTTGTTAATGTCAATGACAGAGACGCTGTTGTCATTGGCGTTGGCTACAAATAAATATTGACCATTTTTTGATAAAAGCATTTCATTTGGATCATCACCTATTTTGATAGAATCAGTTACTTTTTTTGCTGAAATATCATACAGCAACACTTTATCTCCACCCCAAAGCGAAATGTATAATTCTTTTTTATTGAGAGATAATAAACAGGCATAAGCTTCTGCCCCCAATGCTAATTGCTGGGTTATTTTTTTTGATGCCATGTCGATTGTGTATAAAGAATTATTTTCTTTTGTTA
>JAYTTM010000542.1:0-1575 GCA_043745055.1 Chitinophagaceae bacterium
GGCGTAATTCTTGGTAAAGCTGAAAAGGAATTTAAAGCATTTATAGAAAAATCCGGAATACCAGCAGCATGGACCATTATGGGTATGAGTGCTATACCAACAGATCACCCATTATCGGTTGGAATGTTGGGCATGCATGGTAATTATGGACCCAATTTATTGACCAATGAATGTGATGTACTAATTGCAATTGGTATGCGTTTCGATGATCGGGTTACCGGACGACTTGATAAATATGCTAAGCAGGCAAAGGTGATTCATTTAGATATTGACCCATCTGAAATTGACAAAAATGTAAAGTCCACTGTACCGGTTTGGGGCGATTGTAGGGAAACCCTGCCAATGCTAACAGCATTGGTTAGCCCAAAAACGCATCCTGAATGGTTGCAGCAGTTTCATGACTGTTCAGTTAAAGAAAATGAAACCTGTATTGAAAAAGAAATGAACCCGGTGGATGAAATTTTATCGATGGGTGAAGTAATAAAAGCCTTGAATGAACTAACGGAAGGCAATGCCATTATTGTTACAGATGTGGGACAGCACCAGATGGTTGCCTGCAGGTATGCAAAAATGAATCAGACAAAAAGTAATATCACGAGTGGCGGATTGGGTACTATGGGCTTTGCATTACCAACTGCTATTGGTGCAAAATACGGTGCGCCGGAAAGAACGGTTATTGCTATTGCCGGCGATGGCGGCATTCAGATGACGATTCAGGAACTGGGCACTATTATGCAGTTTAAGCCAGATGTAAAAATCATCATTCTCAACAACCGGTTCCTCGGTATGGTACGCCAGTGGCAGGAGTTGTTTCACGAAAAAAGATATTCGTTTGTAGATATTACAAGTCCTGATTTTGTACAGGTAGCTAAAGGTTATCATATTGAAGGACAAATGGTAGATGACCGGAGCAAATTAAAAGGTGCTTTACAAACCATGTTGAATCATGATGGCAGTTACCTGCTGGAGATAATGGTTGGAAAAGAAAATAATGTATTTCCGATGGTGCCGCAGGGTAGGGGCGTTTCGGAAATTGTATTGTGTAAAGAAGATATAGCCCCCATCCCCTAAAGGAAAGTTATTTGATGGGTATTAAATAATACCAGGATTATTTAATTCTAAGATTTTAATATTTAATTTGAGAAATAATAATAATTTAAAAGAAAAAAGTACAAACGTTGAATAACTCCCCTTCAGGGGATGGGGGCAAAAAGTACAATCGTTGCATAACTCCCCTTTAGTGGATGGGGGCAAAAGTACAAACGTTGAATAACTCCCCTTCAGGGATGGGGGCAAAAAGTACAATCGTTGAATAACTCCCCTTCAGGGGATGGGGGCAAAAGTACAAACGTTGTATAACTCCCCTTTAGGGGATGGGTGCAAAAGCACAATCGTTGCATAACTCCCCTTCAGGGGATGGGGGCAAAAAATCGGTAACAATAATAATGAATTAAATGAAAAAAGTACAACCGTTGAATAACTCCCCTTTAGGGGATGGGGGCAAAAAGGAATACACCATCACCGTTTACACAGAAAACCAGATAGGTTTACTAAACCGTATTGCTATTATTTTTT
>JAYTTM010000543.1:0-5725 GCA_043745055.1 Chitinophagaceae bacterium
TTTAGCAAACCGTTCCTTTCGGCCACTCAGGCACCTCTCCTACCTGCCCTATTTATTAAGGGGTTGCAAAAATAAGCTTCAACATTGTAATACCCAAAACAAATTGATAAATTTCTCGAAATAAATTTAAATCCCTTTACAGGCCTCACTAACAATTTATTTGGGCTCCTCATGGGTGCTTATAAATAACAAATCCGGACTAAGAAAATGCCCGGATTTGTTATTTATATTTTTGTGAAATTTTACATGGATGCTAATTGTACTTTTTGATATAATTCCAATACACTCTCTTTAAATAAACTGTCAGTATCCATTAAATCCTTTACAGTCTGGCAGCTGTGTATTACTGTAGTATGATCCCTGCCGCCAAAATGTTCACCAATGGTTTTAAGTGAGTTTTTTGTAAAAGATTTAGACAGATACATAGTTATTTGTCGTGCCTGTACAATTTCTCTTTTACGGGTTTTCTGCAATAACTTATCGTAAGGAACATCAAAGAAGTCACACACCATTTTTTGTATTGCATCAATGGTGATTTCCTTACTGGATGATTTCACAAAATTTCTAAGTACTTTCTTTGCCAATTCAAGGTCTATTTCTCTTTTGTTAAGCGAAGATTGTGCCAATAAAGATATTAGCGCTCCTTCCAGTTCCCGTACGTTACTATTGATATTGTAAGCAATGTATTTTACAACTTCCTTGGGCATTTCAAGCCCATCATTTTTCATCTTCTTTTCCAGTATCTCAATCTTTGTGTCGTAGTCGGGCGCCTGCAGGTCGGCACTTAACCCCCATCTGAAACGACTGAGCAAACGCTCCTGTACACCTTCCAGATCTTTTGGTGCTTTATCACTTGTTAATATCAATTGCTTACCGCTTTGATGCAGATGATTAAAGATGGAAAAGAATGCATCCTGTGATTTTTCGGCACGGTTAAAAAACTGAACATCATCAATTATCAAAACATCTATCAACTGATAAAAATGAATAAAATCATTGATGGCCCCATTACGGCCATGATCTATAAATTGATTGATGAATTTCTCTGAGCTTACATACAAAACCACCTTATTACTATGCAGGCGTTTTACCTCGTTACCAATTGCCTGTGCAAGGTGTGTTTTTCCCAAACCAACACCACCATAAATTACCAATGGATTAAAAGAAGTAGTACCTGGCTTTTCTGCTACTGTTTTTCCTGCACGGCGTGCTACCCTGTTACAATCTCCTTCAATATAACTATCAAACACATAGGCATGATTCAATTGCGGATCTATCTGCATCTTTTTAAGACCAGGAATCACAAAAGGATTTTTTACGGGGTTGTTTATTATTAAAGGAAAGTCCATTTCATTATTTGCATAAGATTTAAAACCATGCCCAGGAATATCCATAGTAAGTGGTTTATTCTTACTATTACCGCTATCAACCATAATCCTGTATTCCAGGCGTGCATCTTTACCCAACTCCCTTTTAAGGGTTTTAGCAAGTAAACTTATATAATGCTCTTCAAGGTATTCAAAAAAGAACTGGCTGGGTACCTGAATCGTTAAAACCTTGTCTTTTAATGCAACCGGTTTTATTGGTTCGAACCATGTTTTATAGTGCTGCCATTCTACAATGTCTTTGATTATCTCCAGGCAATTATTCCACACCTTATCAAAAACTTTCTCCATTATTCCTTAAGCAATTTATATATTGAGTAAAATATTTTTATTAGCAATCCCCAAAAGGTCTTTCAAGTACGAATAAAAATTTTTTTGAGTAAGAAGGCGAATATCAAGATAAATAATCGAAAAAAAAAACTTTTTATTCACTTGTTTTTTTACCTACAACTACAGTATGGAAATTTAATAAATTTTTATTCCTGAATCTGGAAAATTCAAAATCTAAACGCCCCAAAATGATACCCGCCCAACCTACCTGATTTATCAATACATCACTACCTGCTTTATTTTTTTCAACTACAGGTGCATCTAAAAAAGTATGAGTATGGCCACCAATTATTAAATCAATATTTTCTGTTTCTTTAGCAAGTATCAAATCGCATACCCTGTTTTCATCTTCCTTATATTTATACCCAAGATGGCTAAGACAAATTACCATATCGCATCCCATATCTTTTTTAAGCTTAGCAGCAACCCTGTTTACATTTACTATCGGGTCAAGATACTGTGTGTTTCCAGCCAATAAATCAGGCACCAATCCTTTCATAGCTATACCCACACCGGTTACACCAATTTTTAATTTTCCTTTCTTAAAAATTTTATAAGGTGCATACTTATACTCCATAGCGGTATTAATAAACCCATAGTTACACATCAATATCGGAAAACTGGCATGCTGTAGTTGAGTAGCAAAATTTTCTAATCCTGCATCAAAATCATGGTTGCCCATTATAGAGGCATCATACCCCATTGCGGCCATCGCTTTCATCTCTGGCTCCCCTTTATAAATATTAAAGAATGGTGTTCCCTGGAAAATATCACCGGCATCCAGCAATAAAACATGCTCCTCTTCAATTCTGATTTTTTTTATCAGTTCAGCCCTTGCTGCCACTCCTCCCAACCCCTGGTTTCTGCCACCATCCATAGGGAATGGTTCCAATCTGCTATGCACATCGTTGGTGTGCAGAATGGTTAATTTAGTTACCGCATCCTGCTCTGTAACCCCTGCCAGCATTGATTTAGATACCAGCATAGATCCGGCAGCAAAAGCAGTTTGTTGTAAAAAAATTCTTCTATTCTGCATTGCTTACCCGGTTTTGTATCGATGACGAAATGGTTTTGCCTTCTTTGGTTTTATCAGTAAAATAATCCAGCACAGCATCCCTGAATAAATAACCGTTATTTACCTGCGGAATTGATTTTAACATAACGCAATCATCTCCGCCGTTGGCAATGTAATCTATCATAGCAATTGTGTAGAAATTATTCCCGCTTATTGGATTACCGCCAATAATAATATTAATGGCTTTTTTATTTTTTATTTGAAACTGTAATCCTGCGCAGGGCCATCCACCTCTGTTAGCGACGATATTTAAAAACTGTTGTAATGTATTTCCATCCATTTTAAGCAATACGATGATGTTGTCAAAAGGGGATAGCTCAAAAATTTTTCCCCTGGTAATGTTTCCGGCGGGGATAGAAGAAAGCCGGATACCTCCGTAGTTAAGAAAAGATGCATCCACAGAAGTATTGAATTTTTCTTTTGCCTGCTTCAGCATTGCATCTGCCATTACATTACCAAGTTTTCCTTCTGGTTGTTTTTTCTCTAACTCAATTGCTGCAGTTGCAACCACATCATTCATATTTTTATTTACGCTGTCAGCATAGGGTTGAAGTAAATTTGTTAATTCATTATTGATGGGTTGCTTTGGAGATATCCTGTAATCTTTGTATCGTACAGCTGTTGGCAGGTAAACAGTTTTACAGGCAAAAAATAAAAAAACGATGAGCAATAAGGAAACAGTTAAAGGGAGGTTTTTCATTAAAATTATCAACTTTAAGGAAAGGAAGATAGGTATTTTTAAAGTACCACAAAGAAAAGAAATGGTAAATATTTTTATTACCAAATAAGTTTACATTTACCGCCAAAATATACAACATGAGTTATGAATTAACAGGCAAACTAATTGCCAAATTTGAGACTATTCAGAGATCAGCTACATTTAAAGTGAGGGAATTTGCTGTTGAAAAAACAGATGATATCGGTGGTAGAACTGTCAGTAATTATGTTAAATTTCAATCAGTACAAGATAAAACCAGCATAATTGATAAATTAAATATTGGTGACGAAATAAAAGTGCATTTCAATATCAAAGGCACCAAATGGGAAAAAGATGGGAAGGTTAGTTATTTTACCAATTTAGATGCCTGGCGTGTAGAAACTGTGTCGCAAACAGCAGGAGGAGATTCTTCATCTGTAACAGATATTGAATACATGGAACCTTTGGATACTTTTACCGCTTCATCACCGGATGCGATTGATGATTTACCTTTTTAGAACAGCCCCCTAAATCCCCCAATGGGGGACTTAAAGGCAGGTGTAAGTTAAGGCTACAGCCATCAATGGCGATTGTTTAGGCTATTGTTTCTGTAAATTATTTGCATTCAATAAAATATTCCGGAATAAATATCCGGCTGGTTTATGCAACAAAAAATTACTTTAAAAACATTACCTTCAGAGGCAGCTGATGGCGCTGCTATCAAGAACCTGATTGCAAAAACTACCGGCAAAAAATTAAGTGCTGTTACTGGTTACCACATTCAAAAAAAATCAATTGATGCAAGAGGTAAAATCATTTGGGTTAACCTTACCATAAATGCTTTTATTGATGAACCTTTTCAGCAACGCCTTATCCAATCATTTAATTTTATCGATGTAAGCAAGGCCAGCAAAAAAGTATTGATTATTGGTGCTGGTCCGGCAGGGTTATTTGCTGCCCTGCAATTGATAGAGTTGGGCATACAACCAATTATTTTAGAAAGAGGCAAAGATGTGAGAGCAAGAAGAAGAGATTTAGCTATACTCAATAAAGAAGGTATTGTAAATTCTGAAAGTAATTATTGTTATGGTGAAGGTGGTGCAGGCACTTACAGCGATGGTAAATTATATACCCGAAGCAACAAACGGGGTGACATAGATAGAATACTAAACCTGTTTGTATATTTTGGTGCAGACGAAAAAATTTTATTCGAAGCACATCCTCATATAGGCACCAATAAACTACCAGCTATAATTACTGCCATGCGGCATCAGATTGAAAAAAGCGGCGGACAATTGCTGTTTAATAAAAAAGTAGTTGATTTTGTAATTGATAAAGAAAATATCAACAGCATAACCACAGCAGATGGCGATTCATTTACTGCTGATGCTGTGATATTAGCCACGGGTCATTCTGCCAGGGATATTTTTGAATTACTGCATCATAAAAACATTTTGATTGAAGCGAAACCATTTGCATTGGGTGTAAGGTTGGAGCATCCGCAATCATTAATTGACAATGTCCAATACCATTGTAATACAAGAGGCAACTTTTTACCTCCTGCATCTTATTCCCTAGTGGAGCAGGTTAACGGCCGGGGTGTTTTTTCTTTTTGCATGTGCCCTGGCGGCATCATTGCACCTGCGGCCACTTCGCCGGGCGAAATAGTGGTGAATGGATGGAGCCCTTCTAAAAGAAATAATCCATTTGCCAATAGCGGCATGGTGGTAAGTGTAGATGAGAAAGATGCCTGGCGGGAATTTAAGAAATTAAAAGGTTTCAGTGGTTTTGAGCGTTTAGATGGTTTAGAAAATAGTCCTTTACTACTGATGAAATTTCAACAAATGGTGGAGCAGCAAAGCTTTACAACTGGTGGAGGAAATTCTGTGGCACCTGCACAACGCATGGTTGATTTTACCAATGGCAACCTTTCAGCTTCTTTACCTGTATGCAGCTACCAGCCTGGCTTACACAGTACACAACTAAATGAAGTGTTGCCTACTTTTATTTATGATTGTCTTGCAAAAGGATTTCAGGCATTTGGTAAAAAAATGAAAGGCTATTTTACAAATGATGCCATAGTAGTGGCTACTGAAAGCCGTACTTCATCTCCTGTTCGAATTCCCAGGCACCACGATACTTTGGTACATCCACAAATAAAAAATTTGTACCCCTGCGGTGAAGGTGCTGGTTATGCAGGTGGTATTGTAAGTGCTGCAATGGATGGTGAAAGGGTGG
>JAYTTM010000544.1:0-5717 GCA_043745055.1 Chitinophagaceae bacterium
CAAGGGTTGTCAACCTTTCAAAAGCCTGCTTCAACTTAAGAACACTTTTATGAAGGTTGACAACCCTTTAATACACTGCGACAATTTTAAATGCACCCCAGTTAAATTAATAAGGCTTAGAATGATAACTTTACCACAGAATGATACTTAAATATTACCAACATTCATTTGCACACAACCGGCCGTCGGTCTCCGGTTGTTAGTAGTAAGTAATCGGTGGTCATCTGTCATCATTTCAACACAATCCGCTTTCCATCTATTTGCACAAGCTTGCTTTTTAATCTAACAACAGGTTTGTTATGGGAAAGCGACCGAATGATTGCTTTTACCAATTCGCCATTGGCCCATTCTATGTCCACCTCATAATTACCCCTTGCTTTAAGTCCGGTAATTTTACCACTTTTCCAGGCGGCTGGCAAGGCTGGTAATAAATTAATATCCCCATCCAAACTTTGCAGCAACATCTCTGCAACGCCTGCTGTTCCGGCAAAATTTCCATCAATCTGAAACGGTGGATGGGCATCAAATAAATTGGGGTAAGCACCTCCGCCCTGGCTGTAATTGGTTCCGCCATCCCGGGTAATTCGAAGCAAGTTTCTAAATAATTTATATGCATGATCACCATCTAACAATCTGGCCCACATATTTACTTTCCAGGCAAGGCTCCACCCGGTGCCGTCGTCGCCTCTTAGTTCTAATGTTCGCCTGGCTGCTTGCGCCAGTTCCGGTGTTGTTAAAGGTGAAATTTGGTTGGCAGGATGCAATGCATACAAATGAGATGTGTGCCTGTGATGAGGATCTTCTTCTTTAAAATCTTTATACCATTCCTGCAAACCGCCGTTGGCACCAATTTGAAAAGGGAATAATTGTTGCTTCTTTTTGATGAGCAAATCCCTGAAGACTGCATCAGTTGCCAGCAGTTTGGAAGCTGCAATAATATTGCTGAATAAATCTTTAATGATACCCATATCCATTGTGCTGGCGATAGACACATTGCCCTGTTTGGCACTATCGTACAAGAATACATTTTCCGGCGATGTGCTGGGTGATGTTACCAGGTAACCGTCCTTATCTTTTATCAGCCAGTCTAAACAAAACAGTGCCGCACCTTTCATAATGGGGTAGGCTTTTTGCAAAAATGCTTTATCGTTGGTATATAAATAATGCTCCCACAAATGACGGCAGAGCCAGTTGCCGCCCATATACCAGTTGGCCCAGCTAGGGCTTCCTTTACCAAGGTCACCAACAGGATTGCTCATGGCCCAAATATCCGAATTGTGATGAACCACCCAACCGTTGGCATGGTAAAATTCTTTGGCTGTATTGGCTCCCGTTAATGATACATTTTTTATTAAATCGAACAGTGGCTGATGCATTTCCGTAAGGTTGGTAACTTCTGCCGGCCAGTAATTCATTTGCACATTAATATTGCTGGTATAATTACTACTCCAGGGTGGCCTTAATTCTTTGTTCCAGATACCTTGCAAATTAGCGGGTGCATCTTTTGTTCTGGAGGAAGCAATTAATAAATAACGGCCGTATTGAAAATACAATGCTTCCAAACCTGCATCGGCACTGCCTTTGGTATAAGCCTCCAATCTTTCATCGGTGGGTAAATTTGTTTTGGGGGGATCTTCTTTATTTAATGTAAACGAAACCCTGTTGAAATATTTATGAAAATCGTTCAGGTGATTTTGTAGTAAAATGCTGTAAGGTTTTGCCGCAGCTTTAGCTAAAAAACCAGCGGCAATTTGTTGTTCATTTTTACCTTCTTTGTCCGGACATTTATCATAACCATTAAAACTGGTTGCGGCAGAAAGCAGGAGTATTAGTTCTGTTGCATTTTTAACCGTAATGGCATCTGTATTCGTTTCAATAATCCCATCGTTACTGATAGCTTTTATCAGCAATTTAAAACGCATTCCTTTGCAACCGCTGGTATCTAAATACTGAACCGGCTGCTTTTCGTACCCAATATAACTTGGTGCAACATGTGTGGGTGCTTTTCCTGTTAGTGCCAATTCATTTTTGCTGCTGGCATTAGTAGTAAAATGCAATTGACTTTTAGTACCAATGCTGCAATTGATATTTCTTTTACCATCTGCCGAAATGCGGATAACAATTACCTGGTCGGCAGCAGATGAAAATATTTCTCTTTTGTAATGAACAGCATTCACTGTAAAAGAAGTTGTAGCAATTGCATCCCTAATATTCAGATCCCTGTAAAAGCCGGTAGGTTTACCACTACCAAACTGCTGCTGAATCATAAGATCACCCAATGGCATAAAACTTTCAGAATACAATCCCTGCATTTGCTTTGCCAGCTCGTTGCCTTTGCCATAATCACCATTAAACAAGGCTTCTCTTGTTTTTGCCAGGTAATTAAATGCAGTTGGGTTTACAGATTTATTAACCGGTCCCCCACTCCATAAAGTAGCTTCATTTAATTGTATCAATTCATTTTCAACTCCACCAAAAACCATGGCACCCAGTCTGCCATTGCCTACCGGCAAGGCTTCTGTCCAGGTAGTGGCAGGTTGTTTGTACCAAAGCGTAAGATCCTTTTGTGCAAAGGCAACGATATTGACAAAGGAAAGTAAGCTGAGAAATAATTGCTTCATAACAATAATTGATTGAGTATGCAATTGTACTATTTATTTTGAAACATTCACTCACCTTTACTTGCGGCTGTTGTTGTATTTTTTAAAAAACCAGACTTTCAAAATATCAGCTGTAAGAATGTAAGCAACAACAATTAAAAGCATGGCACCGATATTTAAAAATGGCAGCGGCACCAAACCAATCTCGAATGCAAAAGGCATGTATGGGAGGCCAAGGGTAATTATTAAACCGGCAATGCTTAATATAAAAAGGTACTTACCCGGTTTACTTTTGAAAAAGTTTTTATGCGTCCGGATAATAAACAGGATAAATAATTCAGTAAGGATAGATTCAATAAACCATCCTGTTTGAAAAGCCGATTCTTTTACTTTTAACACATAAAAAAGCACCAAAAAAGTAATCACGTCAAATACAGAACTGTGAATGCCGAAAATAACCATATAGTTTCTGATAAATTTCAAATCCCATTTCCCCGGCCTATCCAGCTGCTCCTCATCTACATTATCTGAAGCTATTGTTAAATAAGGGAAATCTGTGATAAAATTGGTTAATAATATCTGCTTAGGTAGCATAGGTAAAAATGGTAAAATCAGCGATGCAATTGCAACGCTGAACATGTTGCCAAATGTTGACCCTGTATTGATGAATATATATTTTAAAGTATTGGCAAACGTTTTTCTTCCTTCTTTAATACCATCCACTAATACAGATAAATTCTTTTCCATTAAAACAAAGTCTGCTGCTTCTCTTGCTACATCAACGGCATTTTCAACAGAAATACCAATGTCGGCAGCATTTATGGCAGCCACATCATTGATGCCATCGCCCATGTACGCTACCGTGTATGTTTTTCTCAATGCCTGTATAATTCTTTCTTTTTGCTGTGGTTCTATTTCTGCAAAAATGTGAATGCCCTTAACTTTTTGCCGCAATGCTTCCGGACTTACATTAAAAAGCTCCTTACCGGTAAGTACTACCGGGTTTTCAATACCAATACTAACCCCAATTGATTTGGCAACATTTCTATTATCCCCTGTAATAATTTTTAAATTAACCTGTAGTTTTTTTAACTCGTTAAGGGTATCAATAATGCCTGCTTTAACAGGATCTTTCAGTAATATAAAACCGGCAAATACCATATCTGTTTCATCTTCTTTGGCAATACCTTCTTTAGAAATTATTTTGTAGCAAACAGCAATTGCCCTTAATCCATTTTCCCCATATTGCTCATACTGTTTGTCTATTTCAGCATGGTGCAATGCATAAGTATCAATGCTGCCATCAGCCAGCCGTATGCTGCTGCAAATGCCTGCTATCTGTGTGAATGCGCCTTTGCTGATGAGCAACTTTTCTGTTCCGGTATTTATAGCGATGCTCAATCTTTTGCGAATAAAGTCGTAGGGAATTTCACCAATTTTTGTTGGGGCAACTGTAGTAGTAACTGCTATTTTTTTTAAGGCATCGTCAATTGGATTGGCATAGCCTGTTTCAAAACCGGCATTCCAGTAAGCAAGTGTTTTTACATACTCATTTTCTTTGCCGGAAATATCTGCAATCCGTTCTACTATGATTGTTCCGTCTGTTATAGTACCGGTTTTATCAGTGCACAATAAATTCACTTCCCCCAGGTTTTGAATGGAAGACAATTTTTTAACAATTACTTTTTTCGCCAGCATCCGCCTGGCACCTGCACTCATGGCTATAGTGGTGATGGCAGGCAATAATTCCGGCGCCATACCTACTGCCAGTGCCAATGCAAACAAAGCAGATTCCACCACGCTTTTGTGATTGAGCAAATTCACCACAAGGATAAATAAAGAAAGAATTAAAGTGATCTTCATTAGAAAAAAACCAAAGTCTTTAATGCCTTTCTCAAAAGAAGTTTCAACCTTGGTGGTGGCACTTTGAACAATGCTTCCAAACATCGTATTGTTACCGGTTTTAATTACCAATGCTGTTGCTGTACCGCTAACAATATTGGTACCTTCCCAAAGGCAATTGCTGCGTTTACTCAACTCTGTATCTGCCGGCAGAATAGCGGTTTCTTTAACCACGGGATAAGACTCTCCGGTAAGACTGGCCTCATTTACATACAATTCATTTAAAGTAATCAGTAAGCAATCCGCAGAAATCATATCTCCGGCATTAAACAGCAACACATCGCCTGGCACAATAACACTGGCCATCACATCCTGTTCCTTTCCATCCCTGATAACCGTGGTTTTTAAAGCAATCATCGATTGCAGTTTCTCCACTACTTTACTGGCGTTTCTTTCCTGAAAAAAACTTAACGTACCTGTTGATAATACAATAAAAAGGATAATAAAAACATCTGAAGTATCACCCAAAAATGCTGATAAAATAACCGCTCCAATCAACAGCAACATTAAGGGACTTTTAAACTGTCCCAAAAAAAGCAGCAGGTCTTTTTGTAAATTGGATTTCCCTTTCCTTACAGTCCCGGAGGCTTGCAAAATATTATCGGCTGTTTGCTGGCTCAATCCATTGGCTGAACTTTTTAATTGTTGAAACCAATGGTCACTATCAAATTGCCAGAAACTGTCGGTGCTGTTTGGTTCCATAAATCGTTAATAATATAAAATGAATTGAAAAAAAACAGGTTCAAACAAAGGTTCGACTAATATTTGTAATGGGTGGTTATTATTTAGTGAATACAGGAATTATGGCAGGAAGCTATTTTGGCAAAAAATCCAACAATCTGACAACAGCCATAAGACTTTCGAAAAGTGGGAACAGTTTGACAAAGGTTGCCTAAATTAAAAAAGCCTTTGCCACTAATACCGCATACGGGTTTTTATCGGCTGTTGGGGTTGCGAACCTTTTAAATCAAACAGCTTCTAAATATTTTAATGATTGATCAAAATGAATATTCGATTTTTACTTATAGGGATTCATTTTAGCAAAGCCGCATATAAATAACCATTAAAAGTTGAAAACAGCATCACATTGATATAAAAATCCGAATTTTTTCTTAACCAACGGTTGCCAATCCTTAATTATTACTTAACTTATTTTACCATTTTAGATTTCTATCTCAAACAGGCAGCAATTGGGCTCTTGCTGGTAATGCAGGG
>JAYTTM010000545.1:0-1572 GCA_043745055.1 Chitinophagaceae bacterium
CTTGCTTTTAGCTTCTTTGTGTGAGATTATATTTTGTTATCTACTTTATTTCTCTTTATAAATTTGCCATAACCTTTCTGCACCAAACAATTATTATCATAAATCACCACCTTACCTCTCAACAAAACTGTTTTTACTTTACCTGTAACTTCCCATCCTTCATAGCCACTGTAATCTACATTCATGTGATGGGTAGCTGCTGAAATTGTATGCTTCTCATTCGGGTCAAAAATTAAAATATCTGCATCGCTACCCACTGCTATTGTTCCCTTGCGTGGAAACATACCAAATATTTTTGCAGCATTGGTAGAGGAAACTTCTACATATTTATTTAATGTGATTTTATTTTTTACCACGCCTTCACTAAACAATAATTCCATCCTGTTTTCAATGGCAGGGTGGCCGTTAGGTATTTTAGAAAAATCATCTTTGCCCATCAGTTTTTGTTCCCACATAAACGGGCAATGATCGGTTGCCACTACTTCTACCAAGCCCTGGTTAATTCCAGCCCACAATGTTGCCTGGTCTTTCTTCTCCCTCAATGGCGGGCTCATCACCCATTTGGCACCATCTTCCTTTTCATATAAGGATGCATCAATAATTAAATATTGAATACAGGTTTCTACAAAAACTTTTTGATTGCGGCGGGTTGCATTTCTAACTGCATTCAATGCCCCTTCGCAGGTCATGTGTACAATGTATCCCGGGCAGCCGGTGTAAGATGCCATGTCAGCAAATCGGCCACTGGCTTCTGCTTCGGTGATTTCCGGTTGCGATAAATAATGATAGAGTGATGCTAATTTTCCTTCTGATTTGTGTTTGGCAACCAAAAAGTCAATCATATCGCCATTGGTTGCATGTACATTAATTAGGCCTCCCTGTTTTTTCACTTCCTGCATCAGGCCAATCATCTGCCGGTCATCAATCATCAACGCACCTTTGTATGCCATGAAAGTTTTAAATGAAGTGATGCCTTCTTCTTCAATAAAATGCTGAATTTCTTTTTTAGTATCTTCATTAAAATCTGTAACCGCCATGTGAAAACTGTAATCGCCAACGCAATTATTATCGCTTCTACCCTTCCATTCATTCAAAGCCGCCTGCAGGGATTTGCCCTGAGTTTGCAATACAAAATCAATCACCATGGTTGTACCGCCGTACAAGGCAGCACGGGTACCGGTTTCATAACTATCGCTACTGAATGTACCCATAAAAGGCATGTCCAAATGCACATGTGGGTCAATGCCGCCGGGCATTACCAGCTTACCTGAAGCATCAATTATTGTATTAGCATTTACATCTAAATTTTTACCAATGGTTTGTATGGTTTCTCCTTCAATAAAAATATCAGCAATGTAATCTGCATCTGCAGTGATGATACGGCCGTTTTTAATTAATAAACTCATAAGAAATTTTATTTCTGATTCTCGAGGTTTCAAATTAAAACCTCAAGACTGTTATTTTTACACTTGATGTTACAAATTTTGTTGTCATTCTTCTTGCTGATGTCATCACAGATTGTGATGATATCAATATCCATCATCACAATCTGTGATGATGGATATTATTTCT
>JAYTTM010000546.1:0-1569 GCA_043745055.1 Chitinophagaceae bacterium
ACTACGGTCAATCAAATCCATCACTTCCTCATTTTTACTGCTGAAAAGTTTAAAGCTATTGTAATAAACTTTTTCATTTATTCGCAGGTTTTCAGCCAAAGCTTTAAAGTCGGTCAATTTTAGTTTTGCTTTTTTACCATTCAATGTAAGGGCAAGTTCTTCTTCATCTTTCGGGTTAAGCAGGTTCACATTCAACAGGTCGTACGCCGGACTTAGCACTATGCCTTCGGGCTTGTGCATCAAGGAGAAATTCTTTAAGTGCATATCATTATTACCACACAGGTAACTGAATAATACCAGTTCAAAATAACTCAGCAGGTCAAGCCCTTTGTGGCAATAATGAGCAACCAGTTTACCAGCTTTTTCATAAGAACTTTTATATTTGTTCTCCGTTAAAAATTCTGACAACTGACACAGGTCTTCTATGTGTATTTTCTTGCCTTCCACCCTGTCGAAACGCCGGGCAATATATACCATACTGCCATTGCTGGCCTGCAACAGTGTATGCCCACACACCGATATTTTAAACAGTTCGGCCAGGTGCATGGTAAGGTCTTCTGTTTCCGGCATCATGGGGTAACCGTGATGCTGCGGCTTTAAAATAAGTTCGCCCCAAAGCCCAACAATTGTTAAACGGTTGTGTCCTTTTTCTTTTTGCAGCGTAAGCGACAATTTAGGCTGTACCCCTGTAACCGCTATCCGCTGGTTAACTGTTTGTTTGGCCAGCGATTCAATCAGTGCATCATCCAGTTCAAGTGTTGGCACTTCGGGTGTACCAAAAAACTTTTTAGCACAGGCTGGATGGTATTGAGTATCCCCGGCATCTTTATAACAAAACCAGCAGTTATTCATTTTCATTTATTCAGGTTCTACCGTTACAGCCCCAATGCAGTCCCGGCAGGTGGTTAATAATAATTCAAAACGGTCATTGGCTTTTACTTTCCAGTGGTCTACAGCAATATCCAGCAGCCAGCCTTCCGGTATTAATCCATCAAAAAACGGGAACAATACTTTGTTGAGGTAAGGTTCTTGCCGCTTTGGAAGGGTCAGGCTGATGGGCTTGCTATCCGGCTGTTGCAGGTAGTCTACGTCATACTGCAACAGATAGCCTTCATCCGTTTCCGAAAGCCGAGCTGCCAATACAGCATCGTATAATACTTTTGCGGTTTTAGCCATGTTTCTGTGCTTTTAGGGTTACGGCAAGTTCGGCACCAAACAGCGCCAGTATCTGGTTCACTTTATCCATCCGCATGGTGGTTTTGCCCTGCTCTATTTCTCTCACCAGGCGAAGCCCTACACCTGCCTTGGCGGCCAGTTCTTCCTGCGTTAGACTGCTTTGCTTTCGTTGTTGCTTTAAGTAAGCTGAAGGGTTCATTTTATACCTTTTAGGGTATGAATATAGGGTATTTAATTTAATTATACCGAATAAGGTATAATTAACTACTTAAGGTTATAACTATACCCTTTACGATATAGTTATACTGAATAAAAAGGGGCTACAGCACCCCTTCATCAGCAGAGCTATAATAACCTTCGCTGGTAACAATTACATGGTCTAATACTTTTATG
>JAYTTM010000547.1:0-21807 GCA_043745055.1 Chitinophagaceae bacterium
CCATTCACTATTCACCTTAAACACCGTTGGCAAACACAATATGGAAAATGCATTGGCAGCAGTAGCCGTTGCCAACCAGTTGGGTGTTGATTTGGAAACTTGTGCAGCAGCATTAAAAAACTATCAAGGAATATACCGCCGCCACCAGGTTTTAGGAAATAAAAAAGGCGTTTGGGTAATTGATGATTATGCCCATAATCCTGCTAAATGTGCGGCTTCTATTGCAGCCTGTCAATACATTGCACCAAAAGTGGTGGCATGGTTTCAGCCACATGGTTATGGCCCTACCCGTTTTTTGCGCAACGATTTTGTAAAAGAAATTGCTGCTGTTTTAAGACTATCAGATGAAATATGGATGAGTGAAATTTTTTATGCCGGTGGAACAGCTGTAAAAGATATTTCGGCCAATGATTTAATCACCGAAATACAAGCCCTTGGTAAAAATGCTTTTTTTGTGGAAAACAGAAATGCGTTGTTAGAGTCAATTCACCCACATTTAACCGACGATTGTGTGTTGTTGTTGATGGGCGCCCGTGATCCAAGTCTGGAAATATTTGGTAAGGATGTTTGGGAGAAATTGTAGAATTGATGAACAATTTTGTCTTTATAATCGGTGCAATTTAAATCCTATCGGATATCGCAGTAAAAAGGGTAGTATTACCCCGTCAGCCGTTAAAAACGCTGACGGTGGTTATGAATAAAACAACAATTTGAATTACACACTATATAATTGCAATATAAAATAGCCTAACTTTAGTATATGACTAGTTTCTATTCCCATATAAGCATTGATCCGGAGATTCGCTTTGGAAAACCCTGTATAAAGGGAACAAGGATTGCCGTTGTGGATATACTTCAATGGCTTGCATCCGGTATGACCCATGCTGAGATATTAGCAGATTTTCCTTCTTTAAAAGACGAGCATATTCTGGCAGCTTTAGGCTTTGCTGCAAATAGGGAATCTATCATTAAGATTATTGCTGCCTAATTATGAAACTCCTCCTCGATGCTAATCTTTCGTGGCGGCTTGTTACAAAACTCAACCTGTATTTTGAGGAATGTTTTCATGTAGATCATATTGGGTTATCAACACCTGCAAAAGATGCTGAAATTTGGAACTATGCGTTTATAAACAATCTTATCATTGTTACCAATGATGATGATTTTTTTAACCTTGCTAATTTAAAAGGATTTCCCCCGAAAGTTTTATTGCTTAAAACAGGTAATCAAAGCAACAGTTACCTGGAGGAATTGTTAATAAAACATAAGGAAACCATCAAGTCATTTGCTTTATCAAATGAAAGCGGAGTATTAGAAATTTATGCCCTTTAGTTCCTATAAATCTGTAATTTAATTTTAGCGCATTTGGGTAATATTTTATTCTGATTAGTGAGGTTCTTACTTTTCTTTAAACAAAATTTATGACAACCCTCATCACCAACATACAACAACTCATTAATGTTAGAGCGCAAAATGAATTACTGCTGGGTAAGTCTTTGGCCGAATTACCAGTTATTGAAAATGCATTTCTTCTGATTGAAGACGATATTATTGCCGACCATGGCAACATGTATGAACTTGAAATAAAAGTTCCACAATTACCTAAACATATTATCAAAGCAGATAACCAGTTTATATTACCTGCCTGGTGCGATAGCCACACCCACCTGCTGTTTGCAGGTAGCCGAGAAAATGAATTTGTTGATAAAATAAACGGATTAAGCTATGCTGAAATTGCTGCAAAGGGCGGCGGTATTTTAAACTCTGCACAAAAACTAAACAATACATCAGAAGACGAACTTTTTAACCTGGCCTGGAAAAGATTAACTGAACTCAGTAAGTTGGGGACTGGTGCTATTGAAATAAAAAGCGGCTACGGTTTATCAATAGCGGGTGAGTTAAAGATGTTGAGGGTAATTAAAAAGTTAACGGAAAAATCGAACCTGATAATTAAATCAACCTTCCTGGGAGCACATGCTTTTCCATTGCAATTTAAAGACAATCACCAGGGATATATTGATAGAATTATCAACGAAATGCTACCCGTAATTGCTGCAGAGAAACTAGCAGATTATATCGATGTATTTTGCGAAACCGGCTTCTTTTCACCGGAGGAAATGGAAACCATCTGCCGGGCTGGTATGCAATATGGCCTGCAGCCTAAGCTCCACATCAACCAATTAAATAGTATCGGTGGCTTGCAAAAAGCAATTGAATTAAAAGCGCTTTCTGTCGATCATTTGGAAACAATGACAGATAAAGATATCAATGATTTATCCCAATCAAATACCATCGGTACGCTTTTGCCAACAGCCGCTTTTTTTCTACGAATGCCTTTTCAACCGGCAAGGCAATTAATAGATTCTGGATGTGCAATTGCCTTGGCAAGCGATTACAATCCCGGCTCTTCGCCAAGTGGTAATATGAGTTTTGTAGTGGCACTAAGCTGTATTCAAATGAAAATGTTACCAGAAGAAGCCATCAATGCGGCTAGTATTAATGGTGCATTTGCAATGGGGATTCAAGATTTGGCAGGCAGTATTTGTATTGGCAAAAGAGCCAACCTTATTTTCACCAAAGCTATTCCTTCACTTGCATATCTGCCTTATAGTTTTGGCAGTAATTTGATAGATAAAGTAATGATCAATGGAGAATTTATTTAGAATTAATTAGTTGATTGTTGAAGCTAACTCACTTAACATTATTTTCCCTTTCCATTTTTTCTTTTCATTCCCTTTAAAACTTCAGCTTCCGTTTTTAATGGGCCATCCGGTAATTGTTTTATGCACATTTCAAATTCTTTCACAATGGCAGGATTGCTTTTCAGTTGCACTTTAATCAAAATTTTCTTCCCTTTAAAATCAGGTTCTACCCAAAGGCTGTTGCCGGAAAATTTGCCTGAATTGGCTCTAAAAGTAAGCTGGGTTGTATCTAATGGAATGTAGCGCCCATTACTCAACAATCCATCAACATTAATATAGTTGTAGGTTCCCTTTTTTAAACTGTCAGTATATAAGTTAATATAAATACTGTCAATTTTTTGAGCAGTAGCCATGATTGACACGATAAAGGAAACTATCAGTAAAAGTATTTTCAATGCTTTAAGTTTTTTAATCCAACTATAGAAAATAATGTGCCTTATTTTAATTTCTCTATACAAATTCAATGACTAAACTAATTTTAACAAAATAATTTATTGCTGTTAATTAATAAATTTTCGATTGTTGTTAATTCGAGATTCCTACTCTATGCCTTACATATTCATTCTTTTGTAACTCACCTAACATGTATAAAGCAAGATCACCTGCATAAATTCTATAATGATTGGGAATAGGAGGATAATCAGCATTGGTTACAAATTCACCGGTGGCTTCACCATTAATAATATCGGGCGGACAAACAAAAGTCCAATCAAGATTGCTGGCTTTTAAATACTCATAGGCTTTTTGATGTTCTCTTCCCACCGGGATAAATTGTTGTGGATAATTATCCTGGTCAATCAGCAAAGAATCAGCATCAGCATTTAAAAGCCCCATACCACCAACACCAACAATTCTTTTTACACCGGCTTTCTCCATTTGTTCCACAATGTTTTTCATACCCAGGCTTCTTGTTTTGTCGGTGCCATCAAAACTGCCGCCCAATGCAGAAAGCACTGCATCACAACCTTTGATTGCTTTCAATACCTGCCCGGTATCAAATAAAGCCCCTTGCACTAATTCAAGTTTATCATTTTTAGGCAAGTCCTCAGTAAACACATTTCTGCCATAGGCTTTTACTATATGTCCGTTAAACAATGCCTGTTTAACCAATTGTTTGCCCACCATGCCAGTAGCACCAAATACGATTAGTTTCATAATTTTTTTTTAATGTAAAATGCAATTTATCAATTATAATAATGCCAAAATATTTGATACAAGGTAAATACAATAAAAAAATTCCTTTAAATATTTTTTGTTGAATACAATTTTCTCCCACATCTTTGCAATCATAAAAAATGAAAATAAAATATACAAATAATAACAGTTGGTGGTGGCAGTCAAAATGTTGATTGTGCCGCTTTGCTATTGTAGTATATACAAAATAAACTGAAGCCCTGGCACTTATTGCCGGGGCTTTTTAATGAAAAAAAATTATTGGATGAAAAAAATACAACTAACTACTACTTACAAAAAAATTCTGGCAGATTTATTTACACCTGTTGGTATTTACCTCAGGCTGCGGGACCGGTTCCGTGATACAATCCTCCTTGAAAGTACTGATTTTCATGCAGGTGAAAACAGCTATTCTTTTATAGGCATTAATGCCATTGCAGGTATTGAAATAAAAAGCAGTAACGAAATAGAATACAAACTTCCTGCACAAAAGCCGGAGAAAATTAGCATTAATAATCCATTGGATGGGCCCATCCTTTTGTGGGAGTTTATGCAACGTTTTGAAGTGTTGGAACAAACAATTAAACCCATCAATGCAGCCCAGGGATTATTTGGTTATACAACTTATGATGCAGTACAGTTTTTTGATACTATAAAATTGACTACGGACGACCGACAACCGACAACCGATATACCACAATCAGTGAGTAGAGATATACCATTAATGCGATATCGCCTTTACCAATACGTTATCATTTTCAATCATTTTAAAGACGAATTATTTATTTGTGAAAATATTATTGCGGGTGTAGAAAGTGATCTTGCTGTAGTGGAAAGCCTGATTGTAAGTAAAGATGTTCCGGCTTATCCATTTGCATTAAAGGGTACAGAAAGTTCCAATATGACGGATGAAGATTATCGCCTGATGGTACAGAAAGGAATTGCCAGTTGTTACAGAGGAGATGTGTTTCAGATTGTGGTGAGTCGCAGATTTCAGCAATCATTTATTGGCGATGAATTCAATGTGTATAGGGCTTTGCGGAGTATCAATCCCAGTCCTTACCTGTTTTATTTTGATTATGGTGATTATAAATTAATGGGTTCATCACCGGAAAGTCAGCTGATTATACAAAATGGAAAAGCAATTGTACATCCTATAGCAGGCACTTTTAAAAGAACAGGCGATGATGAAAAAGATAAGGCACTGGCTATAAAATTAGAAAATGACGAAAAAGAAAACGCAGAGCATGTAATGCTGGTAGATCTTGCAAGAAACGACTTGAGCAGAATGTGCAACGAGGTGGAAGTAACACAGTATAAAAAAGTAAATTATTATTCTCATGTTATTCATTTGGTGAGCGAAGTAAAAGGAACGGTGCCTCCTGATACCAATCCGTTTAAATTACTGGCGCTAAGTTTTCCGGCTGGTACTTTAAGTGGCGCTCCTAAAATAAAAGCCATGCAGCTGATTCATTCTTTTGAACCTACCAGCCGCAGTTATTATGGCGGGGCCATTGGCAGCATTGGTTTTGATGGCAGTTGTAATCACGCCATCATGATTAGGACTTTTTTGAGCAATCAAAACACATTAACCTACCAGGCAGGTGCAGGTATAGTTGCAGCAAGCAATCCAGAGAGCGAATTGCAGGAAGTAAACAATAAATTAAACGCATTGAAACAAGCCATTTTATTGGCAAAAAATATTTGATATGAAAATTCTTGTTTTTGATAATTACGATTCTTTTACCTATAACCTTGTGCACCTGGTAGAAAAAATAACACACCAAAAAGTGGATGTTTTTCGCAACGATCAAATTTCCTTGGAAGCGGTACAACAGTATGATAAAATAATTTTATCACCAGGGCCTGGCGTACCATCAGAGGCAGGTTTGTTATTGCCGCTGATAACAGCATATGCGGCTTCCAAATCTATACTGGGCGTTTGTTTGGGGCACCAGGCTATAGGCGAAGCATTTGGTGGCACATTGCAAAATTTAAGTACAGTGTACCATGGTATTGCTACACCCATACAAATCATAAATGAAGATGCGCCCATTTTAAAAGGCCTTGGTAAATCAATAGAAGTAGGGCGCTATCATTCCTGGATTGTAAGCGATAAAAATTTTCCTGCAGAGCTGGAGGTAACTGCAGTTGATAGCAATGGCTTTATTATGGCTTTGCAACACAAAAAATATGATGTGCAGGGAGTGCAGTTTCATCCGGAAAGTGTACTGACGCCTGTTGGTGAGCAACTAATGAGAAATTGGCTGGGAATACAAAACTAAATATCTGCAATACTAAACTTAGGAGCGGTGTTTACTTTAAATAATGTTGGATTTAAGAGAGCATAAAAATAATTATAAATCAACCATCTTAGTTCTCCTTTAGGGGACAGGGCAAAAGAGAAAAAATGAAAAAAATATTAAACTATTTATTTGAATACAAATCATTGTCAAGGGAACAAGCCAAAGAAATGCTCATCAATATTTCTAACAATTTGTACAATGAAAGTGAAATAGCCGCTTTCATTACTGTTTACCTTATGCGGAGTATTACCATCGAAGAATTGCAGGGTTTTAGCGATGCATTATTGGAATTATGTGTACCGGTAGATTTACAGGGAAACGAATTAATAGATATTGTTGGTACCGGCGGCGATGGAAAGAATACGTTTAATATTTCCACACTCAGTTGTTTTATTGTAGCTGGTACAGGTAACAAAGTTGCCAAACATGGTAACTACGGCGCCACCTCTATTAGTGGTAGCAGCAATGTGATGGAGCAATTGGGTTACAAGTTTACCAATAACAATGATCAACTCAAAAAAGAAATAGAAAATGCCAATATTTGCTTTTTACATGCACCCCTGTTTCATCCGGCATTAAAAGTGGTAGGGCCTATAAGAAAAAATTTAGGCGTACGTACTTTCTTTAACATGCTGGGGCCAATGGTGAACCCTGCATTCCCCAAACACCAGTTGGTAGGTGTTTACAATTTAGAAATGGCCAGAATTTACAATTACCTGTTGCAACAAACAGATAAAAATTTCACCATCATTCACAGCCTGGATGGTTATGATGAGATTTCTTTAACAGGCGATACAAAGGTAATTACCAACAAAGGCGAACAGATTTTAACTGCAGAACATCTTGGTAAAAGAACTGTTACAGCTACTGATATTTATGGTGGTGATACTGCAGAGGAAGCTGCCAAAATCTTCAAAAATATTTTACAAGGGCAGGGCACCTGGGCACAAAATGCAGTAGTATTGGCAAATTCAGCCATGGCATTACAATGTACCGGCAAATACAGCGGTTACGATGAATGCTACCAGTTGGCAGTAGAAAGTTTAGAAAGCGGCAGTGCGTTGAATTCGCTTAAGATTTTAGTGGGATGATGTTGAAGATAATTGAAGATGGGTGAAGGTTGTAGAAGGTTGGTGAAGATTGTTGAAGGTCTTTACAATTGTTTAACAAAGTTGATAAAAATTGATTCTAAATTTATTATAGCAAATACTAATTGAATAAATGGAAATAAGCAACAATGATATCACATCAGGAATTCCCGTTTTGGGGGTAGATGGCCCCAATATTTTAGATATCATAATTGAACATAAAAAACTAGAAGTTGCCCGGGCAAAAGAGATAACCACTTTAGCAACCTTGCGGCAAAGTAAAAACTTTAACCGGCAACCCATTTCAATGCGGCAGTTTTTACTGGATGAAACCAAAACAGGTATCATTGCAGAGTTTAAAAGAAAGTCGCCCTCCAAAGGGATTATCAATGCAACAGCAACAGTGGAAGCTGTTACAGCAGCCTACACCAAATATGGCGCAAGTGCATTGAGTGTTTTAACAGATGAACAATTTTTTGGCGGCAGTGTGGAAGATTTAAAAAAATCAAGGTTCAATCACATACCAATTTTACGCAAAGATTTTATGATAGATGCCTATCAGATTGCAGAAGCCAAGGCAATGGGGGCTGATGTGATTTTATTAATTGCAGCCTGCTTAACACCGCTACAGGTTAAAGAACTGGCGGTATATGCAACCAGTCTGCAACTGGAGGTATTGCTTGAAATACATACCGAGCAAGAGTTACAGCACATTTGCGATGAAACTTCTATTGTGGGTATCAACAACCGGGATTTAAAAACTTTTACCGTTGATATTAACCGCTCCATTGAATTAAGTAAAAAAATACCCGATAATAAAATAAAAATTGCTGAAAGTGGCATCAATGATATTGAAACAATACGTATTTTTAAAAACGAAGGTTATCACGGTTTTCTTATCGGAGAAAACTTTATGAAACAGCCCGACCCAACGATTGCTTTTGCTCAATTTGTTAACCATTTCACTCAAAGTAAATAAAGCTTGCCAGGTATTATAATATTGGGCTCCTAATGTTTTTTGGTGAAATACAAAAATAGTTTTCAGGATGAGAGTAAAAGTTTGCGGTATCACACAAGAAGAACAATTAAATGAAATGGAATCTGTTGGTGCAACATTTGCCGGATTGATTTACTATCCTAAATCTCCAAGATATGTGTTGCGAAGTATGACAACGAGCCAGATAAAAAAAGTAAACAATATCAATAAGGTAGGTGTTTTTGTAAATGCATCTGTAGAAGAAATATTGCAAATGGTAGATGAATGCAGATTGCACATGGTACAGCTGCATGGTGATGAAACACCCCGGTTTTGTGAAAAAATAGCTGATTATATTTCTGTTGTAAAAGCTTTCCGGCTTACCGAAACAGATAACATTGGCTGGCGCATACAGGAGTACATGGAGGTTTGCGATATGTTTATGTTTGATACAGAAGGAGCAGGGTACGGTGGAACAGGTAAAAAATTTGACATACAACGCTTGCTCAATGTTGTAATAGGCAAGCCATATTTTTTAGCCGGTTTAATAGAATCAACTGATGCTGAAAAATTAAAAAATTTTGCAACTTTGCCGGAAGCCAAGGCATTGTTTGCCATAGACATTAATACAAAATTTGAACAATTGCCAGGAGTTAAAGACATGGCTCTATTAAAAGATTTTATAAAAAAAGTAAATTAAACAAAATAATGAACATTAAGGTTTGCGGTATTACGCAGTACAAACAGTTGCAACAATTAGATGGGCTTAATATTGATTTTGCCGGCATAATCTTCCATCCGGAATCACCCAGGAATGTAGTAGGAAAAATTAACCCTACCGAACTGAAAGACAGTGATTTTGATTTAAAAATTACAGGTGTTTTTTTAGATGCAGAAATGATTGATATCCTTACTGCCATTGATGATTACGGACTGGATGTGGTACAATTGCATGGCAACGAAACGCCGGAAATGTGTGAAGATTTATCTGAAGAAGTGGAAGTAATTAAGGTTTTTAATTTGAATGACGAGGAAGTGGATATTGATGCTATGATTGCTCCTTACGATGCAGTATGCGATTATTATTTGTTTGATACAAAAGGATCTGATGGAGCAACCGGCGGCACTGGCAAAAAGTTTGACTGGAAAAAGTTAGCTAAGGCTAAAATTGAAAAGCCATTCTTCCTGAGCGGTGGAATTAGTGTTGATGATATTGATGCCATCAAAAAATTTAAACACCCCGATTTTTTGGGTATTGATATTAATAGCAGGTTTGAAAAAGAGCCTGGTGTAAAAGATATGGCACTGGTATTAAAAATAAAACAGGGATTGAAATAAAAATTGCTAAGATTTTTTGCCGTTTAGGCGTTAAGACGTCTTTATAAATTTGGCTGGTTTTTGTATAGATGAAAAACTACAAGGCAGCGTCATTCGGCCATAAATTGTAATTGTATGATAGTTGTAAGACATGCAGAAGAAAGTGATTTACCGGCAATGCTGGAAATGTACAATGATATTATTGTAAACACCACTGCAGTGTGGCACGATGAACCGCATACATTGGAAATGCGGAAAGATTGGTTTGCCCAAAGAAAGCTTCAAGGGTTTCCGGTATTTGTAGCAGTAGAGGAGGAGAAGTTACTTGGATTTAGTACCATTGGCCCTTTCAGGCCATGGCCGGGCTACCGGTATACTGTTGAAAATTCTGTTTATGTGGCTGCAGATTGCAGGGGTAAAGGTGTGGCAAATTTATTAATGCCACCATTAATTGACGCTGCTAAACAACTAAATCTTCATGCAATTGTTGCTGGTATAGAAGCAAGCAACGAGGCAAGTATTAAGCTGCATAATAAATTTGGTTTTTATGAAGTTGCACATTTTAAAGAAGTAGGATTTAAGTTTGGCAGATGGATGGATTTAAAATTTTTGGAGTTTATTATAGATGCACCAAAACCTTGAATTTACTGTAAAGTAAAGCTGGATTTTAGAAAGCAGCTTCAAACTTTAGCTCAATAAAGATATACTGTAAAAGAGTGGTTATTAATTCCTTTTACCAAAAGGAATTAATAACAAAATCATATTTGCCAATGAAGTTTAATAGATATTCAACCGTCTGGCTCACAAAAATTAGAACAGGTAAAAAAAAATTAATAAATGGAAACAAATATGGTGATAGAAAAGCAACATAATTTCGCTGTTAACGAACACGGATATTATGGTGAGTTTGGTGGTGCATTTATTCCGGAAATGTTGTATCCAAATGTAAAGCAACTTCGGGAACAGTATCTTCAGATAATGGCTGATCCTGCGTTTCAACTGCAGGTGGATCAATTGCTAAAGGATTATGTTGGAAGGCCAACACCTCTTTTTTTAGCGGAGCGATTGAGTGAAAGATATGGCACTAATATCTACCTTAAACGGGAAGACCTTTGCCATACCGGCGCCCATAAAATCAATAATACCATCGGACAGATTTTGCTGGCACAACGGCTGGGCAAAACAAGAATTATTGCAGAAACCGGTGCAGGTCAACATGGTGTGGCAACGGCTACCGTTTGTGCGCTAAAAGGTATGGAGTGCATTGTGTATATGGGCGAAAAAGATATTGAACGGCAGGCGCCCAATGTGGCCCGGATGAAAATGTTGGGAGCAACTGTTATACCTGCACTAAGCGGTAGTAAAACCTTGAAAGATGCTACCAACGAAGCTATCCGGGATTGGATTAATAACCCGGTAGATACGCACTATATTATTGGAAGCGTTGTTGGTCCGCATCCATACCCCGATATGGTGGCTCGCTTTCAAAGTGTAATCAGCAAAGAAATAAAGCAACAATTACTGGAAAAAACCGGTAACGAATTGCCTACACATGTAATTGCCTGCGTAGGTGGTGGAAGTAATGCGGCAGGTGCGTTTTATCATTTTTTGGATGATGAATCTGTAAAACTGGTTGCAGTAGAAGCTGCAGGTCATGGTATTAATAGTGGCATGAGTGCAGCCACCACACAACTGGGCACACCAGGTATTTTACATGGCAGTAAAAGTTTGCTGATGCAAACTGCAGATGGACAGGTGATAGAGCCACACAGCATTTCAGCCGGACTCGATTATCCGGGTATTGGCCCTTTGCATGCTTATTTATTTAAAAGCGGCCGTGGTATTTTTATGAGTGCTACAGATGAAGAGGCTTTGAATTCAGCATTCGATATCAGTAAAACAGAGGGCATTATCCCTGCATTGGAAACAGCGCATGCTTTTTCAGTTCTTGATAAAATGGAATTTAAAAAAACAGATGTTGTTGTTATTTGCCTTAGCGGCAGGGGCGATAAAGATCTTGCCACTTACATGAACTATTTATGATGGACACAAACCAATTAGAAATTATTCCATACAACGAAAACCTGGCTACTGATTTTAAGCAATTGAACGAAGCCTGGCTTCAAAAATATTTTGAGATTGAACCGATAGATGTTGAGATGCTAAGTAACCCAACCCAATATTTTATAGACAAGGGCGGTCATATTTTCTTTGCAAAACTAACAGATGAAATTGCAGGTACATTTGCGCTGTTAAAAGAAAGTGAGAGTGTGTATGAATTATCAAAAATGGCAGTTGCTGAATCTTTTCAGGGTAAAAATATTGGAAACAGGTTAATGGAGTTTGCAATTGCAAAAGCAACTGAATTAAAAGCTGCAAAAATAATCCTGTATTCAAATACTAAGTTAGGCCCCGCCATTCATTTGTATCGGAAATATGGATTTGTAGAAGTTCCTGTTATCTCATCTGGTTATAAGCGTTGTAATATTAAAATGGAATTAATAATTCAATAAAAAAATGAACAGAATCGATCAATTATTTTCTGTAAAGAAAAAAGATATTCTAAATGTGTATTGCACTGCAGGATATCCCTCCTTAACAAGCACTACCGAGGTATTAGCAGCCTTGCAAACCTATGGTGCCGACTTAATAGAAATTGGTATGCCCTACAGTGATCCCCTTGCAGATGGACCGGTAATACAGCAAAGCAGCATGGTAGCCCTGGAAAACGGTATGACGATAGCAACTTTATTTGAACAACTGAAAAATGTAAGAAACCAAAGCCCCTCTGTATTAGTCACCCCTTTAGGGGATGGGGGTGTCACCCCCTCAGGGGATGGGGGCAAAAGTATTCATGTCCCGCTCATATTAATGGGCTACATGAACCCTGTTTTGCAATATGGGTTAGAGAAATTTTGCAAAGATGCGGAAGCCGTTGGTGTGGATGGAATTATATTACCCGACTTACCCATGTATGAATATGAAACCCAATACAGGCAACTATTTGAAAAGCACAACCTGCATTTTATATTTTTAGTAACACCGGAAACGGATGAAGAACGCATCCGTAAAATTGATGCCTTAAGCAGCGGATTTATTTATGCAGTTTCATCCAGCAGCACTACCGGCAATAGCAAGCCCATTGAGGGGCAGTCGGTTTATTTCGAAAAATTACAGGCTATGCAATTGAAAAACCCTATACTGGTTGGCTTTGGTATTAAAGACAAGGCAACCTTTAAGGCAGCTTGCGCTTACACTAATGGAGCCATTATTGGAAGCGCCTATATCAATGAGTTAAAGCAAAATAGCAATATTGATACAGTTACTAAAGAATTCCTAAAAAAAATACTTGCTTAAACGGTACGGTTTAATTTAGTTAATTTGCCATTTCATTAAAAGCTCAATAAAATAAGGTTAGCATCTTTGCAGCTATTAACCTCAATTATTTACCTAAAATAAATATAGACATTGAAAAATTTTTTAACGCTCGCTTTTTTGCTTCCTATTTTTTGCATAGCGCAGACGACATCAAAAACCAATATCAAAGGAAAACACTCAATAAGTACAACTCATAAAAAGGATAAAATTAAAACACCCGTTGCGCCAATCGATAAGGATGGTTTTACTATTGAAGGTGAAGTAACAGGTTTTGCAGACGGAACAGGTATTGGCATCTTAAACGGACAGACTGGTGCACCAGAATCTGAAACTACCATTAAAGCCAATCATTTTTCATTAAGAGGTAAGGTAGATGCACCAGAATTTAAAATATTGATGGTGGATAAAAAACCGCCCTATCTTACCATTTTTTTAGACAACAGCCAGATAAAAGTTAGCGGCACTAATGAAGCATTTGATAAAAGCAGCGTTATTGGTTCCCCAACCCACAATGATTTTATCGCCTTAAACCAGGCCTTAGCACCTTACCAGAAAGTATTTGCAGAAAATGCACCTTATGATGCGGCGGCCGTTGCCGGTGCCTTGCGGGTTACAGAAGATTTTGTACAAAAAAATCCGGCTTCTTTTATAACACCATTGGCCATTATTCGCCACAATCAGCTGGCAGATGATCCATTTAAAACAGAAGCCTTGTTTAACCAGTTAACACCCGCAGTTAAAAATTCTGCAATGGGCAGCTATGTAGCGCAACAGGTTACCGATGCAAAAAGAAACGCTATTGGCACTGTGCTGGCAGATTTTACTCAGGCAGATACAACAGGACAGCCATTTACATTGGCGTCATTAAGAGGCAAATATGTGTTGATAGATTTCTGGGCTAGCTGGTGCAGACCATGCCGCCAGGAGAACCCAAATGTAGTAGCAAACTTTGAAAAATTCAAGGATAAAAACTTCACGGTGTTAGGTGTGTCACTCGATAAAGCAAAGCCCGCCTGGATAGACGCTATCCGTATGGACGGTCTTCACTGGAGCCACGTAAGTGATTTGCAGGGATGGGGCAATGATGTAGCAAAATTGTTTCAAATTCAAAGTATTCCACAAAACTTTTTAATAGGTCCTGATGGAAAAATAATCGCTAAAAACCTGCGTGGACCTGCTTTGGAACAAAAGCTTACACAATTGTTACAGTAATATTTTTTGGGTAACCAGCAGCAAGGCTTTGTGCGTCATTGGTGGCGTCGCACTCTTGTACGGTATAACTTTTTTGAGCTTTTATCCACTATAATTTTTTGAATATCAGTAATCAGGAACAAACATATTTCTCAATAAAAATAATAGTTTGTAAATATTTTATTAGTTCATTGTAGAGCCGTAGGCTCGGTAGTGTTTTGTAACAACGGATTTCAATCCGTTGTGCTTTGAGCAAACAACTATTAGAGAGCCGTAGGCTCGGCACATTGACCCCACAAATTTTTAAAGACAAGTCAGTTTAGCATTTCATTAATTTATTCGTTTCAGCTAACTCCGTAAAAGACCGTTAATGTTTAACCAAAAAAAACTGGAAAATGAAAAGTTGATTCTAAATTAGCGTGTAAGAAAAATAAGTACAATAATCGGATAAGGAAAGAGCTTTGAGTTATCAGAGACAAGCTCCCCTCTCCTCCGGAGAGGGGTTGGGGGTGAGGTCAGGCAGACACTGTAAATTGTAATGCATTATCAAGTTGGGCAGCAATTTCTTCTATTCTAATCAACCTGCTCCAAATGGATTTCCGTTGATATTTTATGCTACTGTTTACCGTTTGGTTTAGTGCCTTTGGGTTTAGGTTTTGCTTTAGAAGCTGGCTTTTTTTCTACAGGCATATCTTCAACCGGGCTAATTCCTTCTATGTTATCTTTTAATCTATCTTCAATTGTATTGCCCATAGCATCTTTTACAGGCTTGGGCATTGGCTCTGCCCCTTCGGCTGTTACCTGGTTAAATACTTTTTCTACATGAACCCATTTGCCGTTTTTCCACTTAAAACCTTCATAATCTCCATCTGGGATATAGGTCCATTTTTTTAATGGCTCGTTGGTTTCCGATTCTAAATGTTCAGCAATTATCATTTGTAATTCGGAGTCGTACGTAAGCCTGGTGCCGGCAGTTTTTTTGTATTCCAGGATATGTCTGCTAGCAGCAGGTTTGGCTGTACTATCTTCATCAAAACTAAAAAGCGCCCCACCAAAAATAGGTTCATCATCATTAAAAGAGAGTACTTCAATAATTTTTCTATTACTCCGGATATTGTTCTCATCATAGCCTAACAAGGTATAGTAGTTTTTATTCAATCCCTTAGTTTCAATAATTTTATAATACACCGCACCAATCCATCCTTTGTTGTTGGCCGTGGTATCGGCAAGCAGTTGGGTAACATCCGATTTATCAATGAGTGGATATAATTTTAAGGAGCCGTCCGGCGTATTCATTTGTATGGCACCATGCTGCCGGGTAAGGTTTTCATTTATCACCAATTGCCAGGTAAATATGCGAAAACTATTATCGGGTGCGTTTAGTTTGGAAATCGTAATTAAAGAATCGAAGGGGTAATTAAAAGAATTAGGTGTTTTTAATGCCCTCACAAATAGTTTGGTAAACAAACTATCCGATTTAAATCGAGAGACAGCATCATAGCCATTGATCAATTTATCTGCATAGCTTTTTAATGTATCTTCTTTAACTTTCAACTCCTGCAGGTTTTGTCTGCTGATTGTTTGTGCAAACCCTGAAAAAAACAGAAACATCAAAAAAGCTGCAATACAATACTTCTTCATCTAATAAATTTAGAACAATACTTTTTAAATAGATTAATACGGGAGAAATAAAAGAAAATATTAACGTAGCAACACTACTCTTATGTAGGTGAAGGCTGAATATTTTTTAACCATCAATTGCATTTGCAAAATCAATTAATGATGGAAAGACAAAATCTATTCGTTCATCTGCATCAGTTATTGCATGGTTGGTGGTGGTTAAAAACACAGTAACGGCGCCGATATTTCTGCCAAATTCCATGTCACTCATGCTATTGCCTACCATAATACTTTTTGTTAAATTAATAGCAGGGAATTCATGCTGTGCCTGCAATGCCATAGCAGTATTGGGTTTACGCCCCTCACTGCTAGCGTCGATATCGGGACAAAAATAAACCTGGTTGATATTGCCTCCGGCTATTTCAATGCTTCTCTGCATTTGTTTGTGGATGTTATTTAATTCTTCTTCACTCAAATGTCCCTTACCAACACCACGCTGGTTGGTTACAATAAAAGTATGTTTAAATTGCCTTTTAAAAATTGGCATGGCTTCCAGTACTCCTTCGTAAAAAATGAATTCATCCCATGTAAGAATGTATCCATCCATATTTTGATGGTTGATAACACCATCCCTGTCAAGGAAGAGTGTCCAGGTGTTATCGATATTGTCAATTTTTTTTTTCACAGAATTACTCAGATTTTTTTGCCGCTAATTGCACAAATTAACTAAAAATTTTTCAACTTGTTTTGCAGCTATATCCTTTAGAAACAACTTCAACAATTTTCCATTTATAAATTATAATGGCAATCTGTACTTTGGTATAAAGAGGTGTAGCCTCGTACAATTTTGTAACAATTGGTTTCAACCCATTGATGAGGTATGAGAAAGTATAATGAGAGCCGTAGGTTCGGTGCATATAACTAGAGCCGCAACAAATAATTAAACCATGTAGTAGTACTAATATTCACAACTATATGTGCCGAGCCTACAGCTCTCTGGCAGTAGATTTCTTAAGCACAACGGGTTAAAACCAGTTGTTATAAAACAGAAACGAGCCTACGGCTTTACAGTGTTCTTTTAATAAAGTTGCACCAGTTTTCGGATAGACATAAAGATTGGAATAAATACTTCGATAGACTTTTCCAATTTGTGAAACAAATTTCTTATTCTCCAACTTAAATCAGTTTTAAAACCAATGAATTATTATTTCTGTTGCTTTAATCTTTACTCCCTATTTCCTTTTGTGCCCTTTCAAAATCTTCCGGAATACCAATATCAATAAAATATTCATCCTGAATTAATCCATAAAAATTTCCTTCCCCTACAAGTAGTTCTAAATAATCCTTTTCCATCGAAAATTTTTCTGCAAAAGGTTGTGCTAAAAATTTATCACTGTCTATAGCATAAACTCCGCCATTTATCAACCCCTCATCATTCCATTTTTTTTCTTCAAAAGAGGTAATACAATTATTGGCATCCATTTTTACAACCCCAAAGCGGTCAAACTGTTGCATGGGTTTAAGACAGATTGTGCAGCTTGATTTTTTATTGCGGTGCAACTCCAGTAACTGTTCTACGTTGATGGAAAATAAGGTATCACCATTTAAAGCCAGCACAGTTGGTTCGGTCGCTATGGTGCAAGCCTTGTAAATGGCGCCACCAGTACCCAACGGTTCGTCCTCAATGGATAATTGATAATCCATTGTTGGATAATTTTCCTGTAAAAATGTTTGTATAGCCTCACTCATATAACCAAGCGAAAAAATAAATTTTTTAACGCCTTGCTGCTGTAAATGGTTTATAACATAATACAAAAACGGCTTCCCGGCCACAGGTGCCATGCACTTTGGTAAATCGCTCACTACTGTTTTTAACCGGGTGCCAAAGCCACCAGCTAAAATGATGGCTTCTACGCCTGTATCACCCAATAAAGGGGAGACGTTGGAATTGCTGGTTACTGAATTATCCATACTATAAAAGATTGTTCTTGTAACATCTATTGTACCTGAAAAGCAGTGAACAAATAGTTGTTAGAAGCCCCAACAGGTTGCAGGTTGATGTAATAAGATTCTGTAAAATTCTTTACTGCTAAAAACTCATGTGTAGGTACACAAAATTCGTCAAAGAAAATAATATCGCCCTTTTTTAAAAAGGGTGCAAGCGTAGTTAAAGTAAAGAGGGTAGAGGAATACAAGTCGGCATCCATATGTATCACCATCAATTTGTCGTTGTTAAAAGTTTTTACAAAGCCGGGTAATGTTTGCTGAAAAAGGCCCTGATAAAAACTGGCCCTGGTGTCAGTTGTTTGTAGTACTTCATTACCATTGTTCATATCACCTTTTTTAAAATGACCCCAGTCTTCTGGTAAGCCGCTAAAAGTATCAAAACCATGAAATTTTGAATCAGCATTTATGTGATGATCTAACCACCAATAAAAAGAACCACCATTAGCAACGCCAAATTCCAGATAATTAATGGGATTGTTTTTTATAAATTCTGAGTTAAGAAATTGATACAGGCCCAATCGCTTATCCCTGCTTCTGTCTCCGGAAAAAAAATCATTATAACGTAAATTTCTGTGCTCACTAATCCATTTAGATTGTTTGGATAAATAAGCAAGGTTTAGAAAAAAACCAGCAAAAGGTTCTACAATAATATGAAGCTTGAGTAAGCTAAAAATAGCTTTCGTTTTTTGAATAAAGAGAAATTTCAGATACATGAATTAGATCGTCCAGGTGGTTAGCCCATATTTAGTAAAAGAATAGTTTTTGACTTCGCCACCGAATGTATTTAATGCTTTTATTACCTGGTAGCGGCTATTGCCCGGACAATAAAAAATCATAAATCCGCCGCCGCCGGCACCGCTTATTTTCCCTCCTGTAGCCCCGGCATTTTTTGCCGCATCATAAATCGCTTCAATATTGCTGTTGCTTATATTATGTGCCATTTTCCTTTTTTGTTGAAAGCCAAAATCGAGTATTTCGCCAAAGTCGTTCAGCTTGCCTTTAAGCAAAGATTCCTTCATCCGCTTTGATTGTTCTTTAAGCTGGTGCATAGCTTCAATACTTTTTTCATTCTTTTCATTTACATTTTTCACCTGCTCTTTAATGATAGTAGCACTTTCTCTTGAGGTTGCTGTAAAATATAACACCAGGTTATTAGCCAGTTCATGCATGTATTCTGATCTTATGCGGAGGGGGTTTACAATCACTTTATCACCATCATAAAACTCCATAAAGTTTACCCCGCCAAAAGTAGCAGCATATTGATCCTGCTTACCACCTGCCAATTGCAGATCATCTCTTTCAATACTGTATGCAAGGTGTGCAATATCATAATCGCCTAAAGGCAGTTTGAGCATTTCAACAAAGGCTCCAACAATGGCAACCACCAATGTTGATGAAGTACCAAGTCCGGAACCAGCGGGGGCATCTACATAAGTTGATAGCCTGAAGCCGTTAATTGTAAAGGGGAAATCTTTTTGAATGCGGTTGTACACCCCTTTAAATAAATCAAGTGTTCCATCAATGGGTAATGAGGTAGCCCAGTTAAATTGCTGGGTTTCATTTCTGTCCAATGCTTCTAATATAATTATTTTTTCAGACAGTATTTCTAAACTGGCATTTGCAGAAAGTGAAATAGTAGCATTTAATATTGCCCCGCCATACGTGTCACTGTAAGGACTAACATCCGTGCCGCCCCCAGCCAGTCCAATTCGTAATGGTGCTTTGCTTCTGTAGATCATAGTGCGCAAATTAACTATTTAGATAACAAGGTGTGTTTAAAAAGAAAAAGTTGGTAGCCGGGTATAATTAACATCGCCTAAAAATCTAAAAGTAGCAATACGTTATTGCGGAGAATTTTTTTTAAATAAAGTTTGATTTATTATTGGATGATTGGTTTTAAAATTTAAGCACTAACTAACAATAAGGAACAATTGATAATTAAGGAAGATTTATTTTAACTAAAAAACTCTACATAAATGTGCAAGATTCTTTTTCCTTTCTGTTTAGGCTTTTTAATCAAATAATATTTTTTGTTGAAATCATTTAGAAATGTAAAAAACCGGAACTATTTTTATGAAATAAAGGAAAGATTATATATCTTCAACATTCTGAAACAAACATCCATTTCTTTATCCAATATCAACTGAAGTTTACATCTCATGAAAAATACCTTTTTATTAATATAATTGTAGTGATCATCTATTATTAAAGCAAGATTGCTTTGCTTGTACTTTAAGTAAACTACTACTGTTATACAGGTAAAACGTATTTCAATTATATACTAGTAACAACCTAAACACGCTTATGTCAAAAAATGCTACCTCAACTTTTCAGAAAGTATCTACATTATTACAATTGGCAATTTTATTTTTGTGTATTAGCACAACAGTTGTTGCACAAGTACCAGTTATCAGCAGCTTTGAGCCAAACTTTGCCACAAAGGGAGATCAGGTTATCATAAGAGGCAACCCGCTAAACAACGCAACGGAAGTAAGATTTGGAAATGTGTTGGCAGATTCGTTTCAAATATTGGTTGATACAGCCTTTTATATAAGGGCTTTTGTAGGGACTGGTGCCACCGGAAGTGTTAGTGTCACTAACCCCAATGGTACAGGTAGCAAGGCAGGTTTTACCTTTTACTCAACAGCGCCTGTTATCAGTAGTTTTTTTCCAACTAGTGCTGCAAAAGGAGGTACTGTTTACATCAATGGTAATTTTCTGAATACCACCACAGCCGTAAGTTTTGGCGGTGTAGCTGCCGATTCCTTTCATGTTTTAGTAGATACAGCCTATTACCTGGAAGTCTTTGTTGGCAATGGGGCAAGTGGTAGTATCAATGTTACCAATCCATCCGGAACGGCTACAACAACCGGCTTTACTTTTATTGGTGGCAATCCCCCTGTAATCAATTCTTTTTCGCCCACCAGTGCAACTGCCGGTGCAGCAATTACTATTCGGGGTACCTATTTATCAGGTGCAACTGCTGTAAATTTTGGAGGCGTTGCAGCTCGTTCTTTTCAGGTGTTGAAAGATAGCACAGTTTATATCAGTGCCATTGTAGATGCTGGTTCAACAGGCACTGTGTCGGTAACCACTCCATCCGGAACAGCTACAAAAACTGGCTTTACTTTTATTGCAACTTCTTTGCCTTTAATTACAGAATTTACACCAACAAGCGGTGTTGCTGGTACTACAGTAAAAATCAGGGGTAATCATTTAGATAATGTTACTGCCGTAAGTTTTGGTGGTAAACCCGCCAACTCATTCAATATCTTAGTTGATACTGCATACTATATTAATGCTGTTGTTGGCAATGGTTCTTCTGGTAATATTACGGTTACAAAATCAAATGGAACCGCAGTGTCGGAAAGCGTATTTACGGTAATTACGGCAAACAAAAATGATACCATTTCGCTTTGTCCCAATGGCAGCTTAAGCATTGTTTGCAACCTTACCGGAAATACTTATCAATGGCAAATTAATTCTGATACTGGTTTTGCAAATCTTACCAATGTTGGTACTTTCTCCGGGGTAAACAGCAAAAGTTTACAGATTAGCAATATACCGGATAGTTATAGTGGCAGACAATTTCGCTGTGTTGTAAATGGAAATACTGTCAGTAAAATTACTACGCTAATATTTACCATCATCTGGACTGGCAACAGTAGCAATAATTGGGAGCATATTCAGAACTGGGGTTGTGCTGTCAAGGTACCCGATGCCAATACAGATGTGATTATTACCAACGGAACCGTGCTGTTGAATAATGCAACCACTGTAAAGAGTATACGTGTAAGTCCGGGAGCAATTTTAGTGATAGCGCAAGGCGTAGAATTAATTATTAAAAACCAATAAGTAATTAACATTTATGGCGTGAAGACCGGTTTTTTTGGGAGTATGGAGGATTTAAAAAAGTTGTCCTATTTTCATGAACTATAGAAACGATTGGATATATTCACTTTTATAAAACAAACGTCCTTTCCTTCATCCAATACCAAACGAAGCTTCCACCAAATAAAAAATTCCTTTTTTATTATATCTGTTGATAC
>JAYTTM010000548.1:0-1568 GCA_043745055.1 Chitinophagaceae bacterium
AACAGAATTCCGTCCGCCGAAACCAAAGCTTGGATATGCACTGCTGATGATTGCTGCAACGTCATGCCCCAATTGCACAAAACCTTTTGTTGGCTGCTGGTTTGTTATGGATGTCATTCCAAACTTAGTCTAACCAAAGTGATATAGGGGTCAATACTAACCACTTTAAATTTACTAACTGGTTTGTTTTGATTAAATGTTTTTAGGATTAACATGTCATTTTCGTTTGAGATTTTCAGGGTGTACCAATCGTCAGCTTTGCTTGAACTAGTCGTTGGTGGTTCTTTACAAATTTGAGTCTTTGTCAATATAAAAGCATCTTTTTTGTAGAATGTCCAGTCAATAAAATTGCAACATGATGAATGATTGCGGTATTGTGAGTTATTAGAAAGATACAAGTGAAGTGTATCAGAGTTATAATATGAACTGTCTTTATTACAAATTGTCCAAGGGTTTGAATTCGTTTGAATCTTTGATTTTGAATCTTGTTGAATACTTGATTTTAATACTTTAAGTAAATTTCTTTTAGTTAATTCTGTTTTTTGTCCCAAACAGTTAATTGAAAAAAATAAAAAAAGCGGCAACCATATTTGTCTTATCACTTTGAATAATTGAAGGGTTCGTTTAAACTAGCAGCCAACGTTTGAGGCTTGCCGCAGGGCTGGAATTGTTGCTGTGTCCGCCTGGCAACTGAAGCCGATTGAAAAACTGAAGTTGAAGTTAACAACTAAAAGCCAAATAGAATTCGGTCAAGCCCGATATTAGCTGATAGTAGTGCAACAGCCGATTGTTATTCTGTCCGCCAGCCTTGCGGCAAACCTTTTGTTGGTGGCAGTTTTTGTACGTTGCAAAAATTTCCGTAATGTATAAACTTCCAATTTCAATAAATGGGTTACCATAGAAAGACCCAATAATAAACAAGCTGGTGAATAACAAAACCAAAAGTTGCATACAGGTAAGGCTGAAATTTTCTTTTGTTTTTCAAGTCATACAGTATGAGGCTTATTAAAATAAAATAAATAATACCATACTCAACATTTTGGGTCAAAAGTTCAGACCAACCTAATAAGTTTGGTCCGATGCGTCCAAACGTTGGACCCATTAAAACCAATGCGGAAGCAATCATATACCGCATATGTTTAGCAGTTTTCTTTTTGTTATAAATTGCTAGAGCATAAAATAGTATTAATAATGTGCCATCTCCCAGAGGGAAAAATAAATATGGGAAGTCTCCGGCATTGTAAGTTTTTATTATCCTTGGAATAAAGGAGATGATGAGCAATGGAAAAATAATATAGGAGAGCTTGCCTACTTTTCGATGAAGTGATACTTTTTTATTTACTATTAGAAAAGGTTGTATAATCAGGATAGAAACCCAAAGTGTAGCAATGAAAGCATGGATATGAATATAAGCGTCAATATTCTTTCCAAAATTCGGGAAAGGTTGAAAATACGTTTTATAAAACCCTGCAAATATTAAGGGAATTAAAACAAGCAAAAAATAGCCCAAATACTTATATGTTCTATCCATTTTTCATTATTAGAGTTTCTTTAAAATTGCCACCAAC
>JAYTTM010000549.1:0-1567 GCA_043745055.1 Chitinophagaceae bacterium
AATTACAAGCGATGCTGGCGGTGTAAATAACTGGTATCGCTGAGATAGCAGGGCTATATTTTCAGGCACATTAATCTGCAGACTATTGATATCAATAGCCGTACTTAATTGGTTAATTACAATTTGTTTGGTGGCTGTGCTGATGTTGATGCTGGCAGTATGCGTAAGTTCAGCACCATAGCCGAAATACACTGTGGCAGCGGTTAATGAGGCATCTGCATTGGAAGTGTCTTGTGAAAAAAGTTTTGTAAATGATAATAGTATCAGGCTTGCAATGATCAATACTTTGGTCATAATGGTAGATTTATTTGCTACAAGGATGATAAGAAATATAGAATTACATAAGCATGAAAAAATAAAAATTAATTAAGTGATTTTCTGCTAAGTTTATAGAATACAATTCTATTTGAAAGGGATAAGGTGCTATTCATTTTTTCGCTTCAATCATACCCACCGTCAGTGTTCTTAACGGCTGACGGGTCTATTCAAAACCTTTTTGCTACGACAATTTTTATTGCACCCAAGGGGCATCGTACAATAGTTTTGTTAGAGTTTTATTTCTCTTATGCTTGATGTAAATATGACTTTGTTATCAATGCATTTTTTAATGAATTAGTAATGTCACCTGCACTTTATGCATCAACTAATAGCTTGATTAAATTATAAGGTCTTTAAGTCCCAACCTTCATCTATTTACAATAAATTTATCTGCTTCTAAAAGATGAAGAGATAGAACTATTATTTTGAAGTATTTTAATAAAATCCGCTATTTGGTGTAACCTTAATAAATGGACATTGTAGAGCCGTAGGCTCGTTTCTGTTTTGTAACAACGGGCTTAACCCCGTTGTGTTTTAAAAAACAAGTGGATGAGAGCCTTAGGCTCGGTACATGTAATCGTATATTTTGGTAAAACCACAAGTTTTAGTTATTTGTTGAGTATCTCTTTATATGTGCCGAACCTATGGTTCTCAATATACTATTTCATACTTCATCAACGGGTTGAAACCCGTTGTTACAATATAAACCGAGGCTACGCCTCTTTGCTACTAATTGCGGAGTGCCTTTAAGAATTGGTAATATCAACTTTACTTTTTGAACCAACTTTCAACTTCATTAAATTATAAAATCTTTTTATCATCATCCTTCACCTTTTTACAATAAATTTATTTGCTGTTAAAAGATGTACCTATAGAACTAATATCAAGTCGTATTTTTAGTAAATGCAATTCAGTTCTTCAGCGTACAAACAAAATATTCTTTTATGACAGGTATCATTCATTTTGAAACATTTTTGTTAACCGGAATTTTACTAAACATCACCCCTGGCAACGACACTATTTTTATTTTATCCAAAAGTATTGGTCAGGGTAAAAAAGCAGGTATTGTTTCGGCATTGGGTGTTGGAACCGGGAGCTTTATTCATACTATTTTGGCGGCATTGGGTCTTTCATTAATTATTGCAAAATCAATCCTGCTTTTCAACATTATTAAATACGCAGGGGCAGCCTATATAATTTATATCGGCCTTAAAATGTTCCTTGAAAAGAACCAATTGAATACAGACAT
>JAYTTM010000550.1:0-1564 GCA_043745055.1 Chitinophagaceae bacterium
CAGGACGCTACACCAATAGCACATGTGGAGTAGCCGGCAAAATCAAAAAATATTTGACCTGAAAAAGCCAGCACACCCATCCATGCATCTAATGCAGGTAATTTCCCCTCTGAGTTAAAAACTGCATTGGCTGAGGCAGAGAGCATACTGTCGGCTAATACCACTTTCATAAACAATCCAAGTGATAAAAGAAGCAACCCGTCCAATAATTGTTTTTTTGTAGCGCTATGTTCAGTTTCAAATTGTGGCACTAATTGCGGCGGACGTACAATGGGCCCGGCTACCAGATGAGGAAAGAAGGTAACAAACAACGAAAAGTCGAGCATTGATTTTACCGGCTCACTTTTCTTTTTATACATGTCAATGGTATAACAAAGTGTGGTGAAGGTATAAAATGAAATACCAGCCGGAAGGATGATATTTGGTTTAGCAGGATGAAAATTTAAACCAATTGCATTGGTAAGTGTTACAAAATTTTCCAACAGAAAAGTACCGTACTTAAAAAAACAAAGCATACCCAGGTTGCCAATCAAACTAACTACCAATAGCACCCTTTTTTTGTGAATATTATTTTGGGTGTACAAGGCACGCCCTACAAAAAAATCAACCACTGTGGACAGCCACAGTAATAAAATAAATGGCGGGTTCCAAGCTGCATAAAAAATATAACTTGCCAGCAGCAAGTTTATTTTTTTTGTTTTCCAGCTAAAAGGCAGGTTATGCAAAATGAGCATAACAATAAAAAATACGATGAAGGTGTAAGAGTTGAAAACCATAAAATATTATTAATGTTGATTGATTAGGTTTAGTAATTATTAATTGACATGTGCAAACCAATTTTCTTTATCCAGTGCCTTATTAACGCATTGGATATAAAACAGCATCCGGTATTTGCAGATGCGACCATTCAGAGCAAATAAAATCCGCCATTTCCGGCTTGTCTTTAAAATGAATGCCGGTGCAGTCTATAATGGCGTGAACAACCAATGAAAATAGTCGATTTATCCGCAGGTGCATATAACCTGACCCTGTTCTTTGACCAGAGAACTTCATCATCATTATAGGCAAGGTTATATCCCTGACTTCGCCAGAAATATCCCCAGCCTACAAGCGAAATAATAAAAATCAACAACATTAGGATCGCTGATTTTTTTATCGTTTGATCTGTCATTTGTTTAAGGGTTATTATTAAAAAAATAAACAGCTAAATATTTATCAAGGAAGTTTTCTAAGGGGCAGAATCGTATTTTTTGTTTTCTGAATCAACTATAAAATATAAGCCAGGCAATTAATTTTTGTTGTAAAAATGAACGATTACAAAAAGGGTTTTGACTATGGCAAAAAGACTGACCATTGTTGTTAAAACATTATAAAATAATTATTGTTACTTAAAATTAATTGTAATATGCCTTTTTTAAAATTTCCATCCTTTTTCTTCCTTAAGAATTTTAATAAAACTAATTGTAAAGTCTTTTGCCTGCGACAAACTTAAATGTGAATTTTCCGGACAAACAAAATGTTTTAATTCAGGATAATCTGAAAAATGAATGCCAGGACAATTTGT
>JAYTTM010000551.1:0-1563 GCA_043745055.1 Chitinophagaceae bacterium
TCACTCAATAATCCCAGGTGAGATGCCGGGGCAGGCATTTGGTAAGCGGTATCTGTTGAGGTAATTCTTTTATACATTTCAGATTCTTCCGGCTTGCCCGCTACAATGGCAAAGGCACCCTTGGTCTCCTTCAAAGGAGCAAAAGCAAACTTTTCCATATCAAGGCGAAAGCCTGCTTCCTGGTGGTTTTTATCTGGCCCGTGGCAGGCATAACATTTATCGGACAGAATGGGACGTACATCAAAATTATAGCTGATTTTATCTGGAACAGGCACGCCCTTTGTACTTTTATTATTACAGGAAATCCACACTACGGCAGAAATGATTACAGAGAATAAAACTAAAATAATTTTACTTTTCATACTATTGGCTTATAGTTCGTAAATATACAAAATTTAAAAGGCTGTTAAGTCAACATATATGTTGCGCCACACTTTGAAAATCTAACCTATTTTTTACCCGTTAATTTTTTAATCAGCTTAATTTCTTCATTGCTAAAAGCTGTTCCATCTTTTCTAAAAATATCATGAAACCAAATTTTTGGCTCAGCTCCATCTGGCATGGGTGTATCCCAGGCATAAATAGTATTTGTTTTTCCTGCTACAAAACCCCAGTTAATGGCACCCACATTATGTTGTTTTAAAAGGGGCATGATATTTTCAAAACGGCTGCCTCTTGTTCTTGCCATATATTCGGTACAAATCATTGGGCGGCCATATTGTTTTAAACTATCTATTACCAGCCCATGTTCCTTTTGATCGCTATAATTATGATAAGTAATAACATCCGCATTTTTTAACTGAAAGATATTAAGTTCCGTAAGATTTTTATCCCATAAACCTGCAGATAAAGGCTGATCGGGTTTAACCTGCCGGCCCCAGGTAAAAACCTTTGATAATAATGGCAAACTTTTGATGCCGTAACCACTATTGCCCGGTTCATTGTAAACATCCCATAAAAGAATTCTTTTATCATGTTTGAAAGTTGTAAGAATATCCTTTACATATTTTTCCAGCGTGGTAATAATAGCAGGCTGATCGTAATACAGTTTACCCGGATCTCTTATCCAGCCTGAATTGTGTACGCCCGGCTTTGGTAAGCGCTGGGTGCCAGCTGCATAATTTTCATCCCAGCAATCATCAAAAAAAACAAACATGGTTTTAATATGATGTTTGTTGGCGATGTACAGATATTCATCTACCCGTTTTTTAAAACCTGCAGGATCAATTTCCCAGGCAACATGATGCAGAAACACCCGCATGGCATTCAGCCCAATTCCTTCTGCAAAGCCTAATTCACGGTCGATAGTGGCAGTATCAAAACTTTCCTTTTGCCACATCTCCAGTTGGTTAATGGCAGTGCTTGGGATAAAATTACAACCCCTGACCCAGCCTTGCTGGTTATACCATTCAGCGGCTTTCGCTTTACTCCAGACTGTTCTTTCTTTCTGGGCGTTTACATTTGCAAACAGCATACATGCTGATACAAAAAATAGAAGTGCTGATTTTTTCATACGTTGATTTTTATCTTAAAAATAATGATTAAAATTTTAAATTGTTGCCC